>JAFLCB010000012.1 GCA_017302795.1 Deltaproteobacteria bacterium
ATTTTCAGCTGCCGGATTTCATCTATCAAGGTCGCTGCGCGGTCGATCATCGAAGGCCCCTCTGTTGAGCGAGCAATCTTAGATTTGATCGGTTTTTATTTTTAGGCGCGAATTAGGCAGGGGTTACTACTCGCCGTGGGTCCGCGACTTCGGTGCTAGTGGTGTCGAGGAAGTTTTTACGCTCATAAAGCATATCGAAAAAGTTTCTCCGAGTGCTCGTATGCGCGTCGTCGGGCAGTCAGATCTGCACTTTGCATTCATTGGCCTTCATACCGGCGGACACGGTGTACCGATTCGGATGATTGACTGCCGTGAGGCCCTGAACTGGTTTTACGGCCAAACTCGCTAATACCTGGAAGCGATCAATTCAAAACCGAACAGCCCCGTCCGCTTGGACGGGGATCTTTTTCGAAACTCAACTCATATGAATGAGAAGTCTCTACCTAGGTCATAGGCTCAAGGTCTTTGTCGACAAACAAGGTCGGCGGCATCAAAATTTGAGAAGTGGAAGCTGAATCGGACGACGTATTAAAATCCTTTGAAGTAGTTCGGCCGTGGCGTTTCTGGTGGGACTGGCTTTGGACAGTTGTGCCTGTATTTGGACTTATCTATCTTTGTGAACAAGTCTCTTTTCTGTTTTATATTCCAGCTGTTTACCTGATCGGGAGTCGAATTTTTAGACTTGCGCTTCTCGGCCACGAAGGCGTTCACGGTTTGCTTTTCAGATCGTCGAAATGGAATACCTTTGTCGCGCGGTATCTGTGCCACTTCCCAGTAATGATTTCTTTTAGTCGATACCGAGCTATTCACCTTCTTCATCATCGATTTGTGGGAGAGGGGCAGGACCCAGACGGATACATTTATCAGGGATATCCGATTTGCTTTCGCACATGGTTAAAGCGCACTCTCGTCGGAATACTAATAGGCCGCGCCCTCTTAAATTTTTTCGAGTACTTCACCGAGGTTCCCGTACACGTTCGCAAGCTTTTTGGACGACCAGAGGGGCGTCAGTTATTAGTTAAGTCTGACTTCTCACAATATCTAATCTTTTGGTGTGTAGTTCTGCTTACTATCATCTATTTTGAAGCCTGGTATTACTTCGCACTCTATTATCTCGTGCCGGCATATTTATTGATGCCGTTCAACGAGCTGTCCAATGCCTATCAGCATGGAGCCTACAGCGGAAAAGCACAAAGTCGTTCGCAAACTCTGCCCTATGGTTTGATGGAGTTTATTTTTCCTCTCCATCTGAACTTTCATTTTGAGCATCACCTGAACTCACGTGTGCCGCACTATAATTTGCCAGTCTATTCTCGCGCGCTGAAAGCTCGGAATCGACTTCCGCAAGAGAACGTCGGCTCTTTTACTGCCGCGACTAGGTTGATTTTTCGTTGATTGAGCGACGCTGAATGGAGCTGCGGCTCAGTGCTGCCACAGTGTTTTCAGCCAGCTTCAGCCGCCTATACACCCATTTTTTCATCCGGTGATGGGCCATTGAGCATCCAAATAAAGGCCAGATGACGCGGCAAGCCCCAGGCTGCGCTTAAGGGGCAAACTGGGCCTTGCCGAAAGGGCGCTTGCGGCTTGACCCAGCGCCAAAAGTCGCTTAGCTTTCTGCGTTCGCTTTCCTAGATGTTCTTATTAGATATTTTAGGTCTGTTCGGTCCGCACTTTGGAATGCCATTGGGGTATTTCAGTGCAGTAAACCCTGCCTCCCGTTTTCGTCAGCTGGGATGTTGCAGAGAAAGGTTGAAGAATGCCGACGATTAACCAACTGATCCGCAAATCGCGGGAAGTTCAGAAAAACAAAACGGCGTCGCCAGCTCTCGTGGGCTGTCCACAACGTCGTGGTGTTTGTACTCGTGTGTACACGACAACTCCAAAGAAGCCGAACTCGGCTCTCCGAAAAGTTGCGCGCGTGCGTTTGTCCAACGGATACGAAGTTACTTCGTACATCCCAGGCATTGGTCACAACCTTCAAGAGCACAGCGTGGTCTTGATTCGTGGTGGTCGTGTAAAGGATTTGCCAGGTGTTCGTTATCACATCGTCCGCGGAACCCTTGATACTCAAGGTGTAAACGGCCGTCTTGTCTCTCGTTCTAAATACGGAACGAAGCGACCAAAGAAATAAGGAGGACTCATGTCACGTCGTAGAAGAGTACATAAAAGAGAGATCCTCCCGGATCCAATTTATAACGATATCGTCATCACTAAGTTCGTAAACAAGATGATGTACGGTGGAAAAAAGAGCACTGCTCAGGCGATTTTCTACGGAGCTCTCGATGAGCTAAAAACGAAAATCACTGAAGAGGATTCTTTGACTGTGTTCCGTAAAGCGCTCGAAAACGCTAAACCGCAGATCGAAGTTCGATCTCGCCGCGTTGGTGGAGCGACTTATCAAGTTCCAGTCGATGTCCGCCCATCACGCCGTGTTGCTCTCGCCATGAAATGGCTCATCGAGTATTCTCGTGAGCGTGGCGAAAAAGACATGGGAAAGCGTCTTGCTGGTGAATTGATGGATGCTTACAACAACCGTGGTAACGCCATTAAGAAAAAAGAAGACGTTCACCGTATGGCAGAGGCAAACAAAGCCTTCTCGCACTACAACTGGTGATCTCAGACGTTTTGTGAACTGCAGGCCTCCCGGCCTCAGTTTCCAAACGATACTCAATCGGGCAATGCTTCAAAAGCTTGCCCGATTTTTTTTGCCCAAATTCTGCGGATCAGCGGTGCGATAAGATGTTCTCAGATGCGAGGTTTTTCGGTAGGGTCAGGAAACTCGTTATCCAATTTCTCGTGTTAGGGACAAATCAGCCTTGGGAAACTCCAAAGATACAACAGACGGTTCGAAAGCCGACTCAAAAGACACCTCGCTTGATCCGCTTCGAATCGAGTCCTCGCGGTATCAAGGAATCGAAACACTCCGGTTGACTCGGAACATCGGAATCATGGCCCATATCGATGCGGGCAAGACCACTACGACAGAGCGAATTTTATTTTACACTGGAAAGTCTCACCGGATGGGTGAAGTTCATGACGGCGATACAGTCATGGACTGGATGGAACAAGAACAAGAACGTGGAATTACAATCACGTCGGCTGCGACCACGTGCGCTTGGAAAAACTATCGCATCAATATCATCGATACTCCGGGACACGTGGATTTCACGATTGAAGTCGAGCGCAGTTTGCGGGTCCTTGACGGAGCGGTCGCTGTTTTTGACGGCGTGAATGGTGTGGAGCCGCAGTCGGAAACCGTTTGGCGCCAAGCAGATCGTTATAAAGTTCCACGCATTTGCTTTATCAATAAGATGGATCGGGTTGGCGCAAATTTTCACGGTAGCGTCCAAACGATTGTCGAGCGCCTTGAAGCCACACCGGTTTGTATTCAGATTCCAATCGGAGCTGAAGATCGCTTTCACGGAGTCGTCGACCTCGTTTCGATGAAAGCTCTACTTTGGCCTGATGCTGGCCAGGGCGATCGAATGGAAGAGGCCGAAATTCCGTCTGACCTCATGGAAGAAGTGCGTGCCTACCGAGAAAAACTTCTCGATAAAGTGACGGAAGTCGATGAGGCTCTCGCGGATAAATATTTGATGGGCGAAGAAATTTCGGAATCAGAAATCGTCGCCGCGCTTCGCAAGGGCACTATCGCCATGAAATTTTTCCCGGTGCTCTGCGGATCTGCATTCAAGAAAAAAGGCGTTCAACCACTTCTTGATGCTGTTCTTCGCTACTTGCC
Organism: Deltaproteobacteria bacterium; assembly: GCA_017302795.1. Lineage (GTDB taxonomy): Bacteria > Bdellovibrionota > Bdellovibrionia > Bdellovibrionales > JAMPXM01. The sequence continues at coordinate 3,743 of JAFLCB010000012.1, forward strand.
AAGTCCACTAGATGTCGCGGCGATGCATGGCAAAGATCCAGCGCGCGAAGATCATGAGATCGAATGTAAAACCGATTGGGGTGCGAACCTCGCGGCTCTTTCATTCAAGATCGCAAGTGATCCGTTTTCTGGAGCGCTCACTTACGTGCGAGTTTATTCGGGCATCCTCAAAGTAGGCGACCAAGTCTTCAACCCGCGCGAACAAAAGAAAGAGCGAATCCAGCGACTTGTTCGCATGCATGCGAACTCGCGCGAGGAGATTCAAGAAATCAAAGCAGGTGATATCGGTGCCGTTGTCGGACTCAAATTTGCGGCGACCGGAGATACTCTCTGCCATGTTTCCCATCCGATCGTGCTAGAATCGATCCAACTTCCCGAGCCCGTGATCTCAGTTGCCATTGAGGCGAAGTCTTCCGCCGATCAAGAAAAAATGATGGCTGGTCTTCAGCGCTTAGAGCGCGAGGATCCTTCATGTCGTTTGCGGATCGATTCTGAAACAGGACAGACGCTTTTATCGGGAATGGGTGAACTGCATTTAGAAATTCTCGTCGATCGACTTTTGCGTGAATACAAAATTCAAGCAAACGTAGGTAAGCCACAGGTCAGTTACCGTGAAACCATATCGAAGTCCGCACGCGCAGAATCTCGAGTTGAACGAGTGATCGCTGGTGAAAACCAGTTCGGCCACGCCATGGTTGAAGTGAAGCCTTTGACCGCTGGAGCAGGATTTAAATTTACGAATCTCGTTCCGCCTGAGCGTCTGCCAAAAACAATGAGTGGACCGATCGAACAAGGGATAAAAGAGTCGCTTGAAAATGGCGTCTTGGCAGGATTCTTGACGACCGATTTAGAGGTCGTCTTGGTTGGAGCCGAATACAACCAAGATACTGCATCGGAAATGGCCTACAAAGTTGCGGGTGCAAATGCGTTTCGGGAGGCTGCCCGAAAGGCAGAGCCGCAGCTTCTTGAGCCAATGTTTAAAGTGGAAGTGGTTACGCCCGACGAATTTATGGGTGGCGTGATTGGTGATCTAAATTCGCGACGCGGAAAAGTTTTGTCGATGAGTGCGAAAGCGGGTCGGCAGGTCATCGATGCGGAAAGCCCCCTTATGGCAATGTTTGGCTATGCGACGGATTTGAGATCGCTGACTCAAGGGCGCGGTACATTCTCAATGGAATTCAAGCAGTTCGCCGCGACTCCGCCACGAGTTTCTCAGGAAATTCTTCAAAAACTGGGACGAATTTAGCCCATGCTCTTGGTACGTCTTTCGGGCCTGAAAGTTCGGTCGTGATCGGTGTTTCAATGTGGGCGCGGGTTTGCGGGGATCACTGAACGCCTCAAGTTTTGGCAAACAAAGATAAATTTAAAATTTTTCGGGATTTCTTTTGACATTGCGTTCGGCCAAGAAGCATACTGCGCGCCTTGAGTAGCCCAAAGTGCGGGTGGACGTCGGCTTCCATGTGGTCCTAAAAACCACGAATTCGACGCGATTCTGAAGCGATAGCGGATTTCGATTGATGCCAGTGGGACTGTTTAAAACAGGCTCCATGATGGCCGAAGCCGGAAAACGATAAAGCCTTAAAGAGTCGATTTTCTTGGAGAAATGCAAACGAAGTCCCGATATTCGGGGAACACGTTGAGCCTCTCCAGGGCGGTTTTCCTTTTTTCTAAAGGGATGTCGGCCATAGGAAACTTCTAAATGATGCGCGTTTGGACTCAGTGATTTGGCTAACGTTTTTTATGCGTACGATTTATTCGAACGATACTAGGTGACGAAAGGAAATTAGGATCATGCAAAGTCAGAAGATCCGCATTCGACTGAAGGCATTTGATCACAAGCTTCTCGATCAATCGACTCGAGAAATTGTGGAAACGGCTCGACGCACAGGTGCGCGAGTTGCGGGACCAATCCCGTTGCCAACACGAATTAATCGCTACACAGTTCTTCGCTCGCCACACGTTGATAAAAAATCGCGCGAGCAGTTCGAGATCCGCACTCATAAGCGCATGCTCGATATCCTAGAGCCGACTCAGCAGACAGTTGACCAGTTGATGAAGCTCGATCTCTCGGCCGGTGTGGACGTAGAGATCAAATTGTCGCAAACGTAATTTTAGATTTTTTTGGATCTCACAACTCGATTGAGGAGTAGTTGAAATGACAGATTCGGGTGAACAGCAAGTAACCGCTGATGCAGGGACGGCAGAACAATCTGCGGCGTCTTCTGGCATTAAGTTGCGTGGGCTGTTTCTTAAAAAGGTAGGCATGACGTCGGTGTACGGCGATGCCGGAGAGATGATTCCAGTGACGGTTCTAAAAATGGAGCCTTGGGTTGTAACGCAACTCAAAACTACCGAAAAAGACGGCTACCAAGCTGTTCAAATCGCTAGCGGTCCTAAAAAAGCGGTTCGCACTTCTAATGCGGAGCGTGGTCATCTTAAAAAAGCAGGGTTCGAAAACGGCGCACAATACATTCGTGAAATCCGCCAAGAACTTGCCGGTGATATGAAAGTTGGAAGTCAGGTTACTATCGACACCTTCGCTAAGGGCGATGTTGTGAAAGTAACTTCGACTTCAAAAGGTAAGGGCTTTGCTGGTTCAGTGCGTCGCTACGGTTTTGCCGGCGGCCCTGCCTCGCATGGTTCGAAGTTCCACCGTCAGCCTGGCTCAAGCGGTAACCGTACATGGCCAGGACGAGTAATGCCAGGGAAGCGATTCCCGGGTCATTTGGGTGCGGACACAGTGACAGTCAATAACGTGAAAGTGGTTGATGTTCTCCACGACGAAAACGTGATCCTCGTTAAGGGTCCTGTTCCGGGAGCTCGCAATTCACTTGTGAAGCTTGTGAAGGAGTAAGCCATGGCAACACTTGCGGTTTACAACTGGGATAAGAAAAAAGTCGGTGATGTTGAACTTCCAGAGTCGGTTTTTGGTCAACCGGTTCGCAAAGACGTTCTTCACACAGTGGTTCGATGGCAGCTTGCTTGTCGCCGTCAGGGTACAGCGATGACTAAGACTAAAGGCCTTGTTTCGGGCGGCGGTAAAAAGCCGTTCAAGCAAAAGGGCACTGGTAACGCACGTCAAGGTTCGAGCCGATCTCCGCTCATGCCTGGCGGTGGTACTGCGTTTGGTCCAGAACCACGTAGCTATGCATACACTCTTCCAAAGAAGGTTCGTCAAGCGGGTCTCCGCAGCGCTCTTTCTTTCCTTGTGAAGGAAGGTCGTCTTCATATCGTTGACGACATGGCTTCAACGGGAAAAACAAAAGAGTTAGCAGCGAACCTTGAAAAAATGGGTTTGAAAAAAGCGGTTCTCTTGGATTCATCTGCTAACGCGATGATGACACGCGCAACGCGCAACCTTCCTAAGTTCCGTTACTACGGAACTGAAGGACTGAATGTTTATGACCTTTTAAAGTTCGACAACGCAGTTCTCTCGAAAGCTTCGATTGCGAAGATCGTCGAACGTTGCGGAGTGGAGGGCTGATATGAGTCAAGTTATCAAAGCACCCTTGATCTCGGAAAAAAACGCGGCTCACGCTGAAGACGCGAACACGTATGCGTTCGAAGTTTCTTTGGATGCAACGAAGCCTGAGATCCAAAAGGCAATTGAGAAGTCGTTCAACGTAAAAGTTGAGAGTGTTCGAACCCTTATTTGCCGTGGAAAGTATTTCCGTAAGCAAATGAGACTCGGACCACCAAAACAATGGAAGAAAGCTCTCGTTAAGCTGAAAGCTGGCGAGAAGATTTCGATCTTTGAGGGGGCCTAAAGATGGGCATTAAAACGTATCGTCCCCGGACGCCAGGATTGCGCCAAAAAACAGGATTTGATTTCGCGGAAATCACGAAGTCGACTCCTGAAAAGTCGCTAACAGAACCGATTCGTCGCAAGGCGGCTCGCAACAACCACGGTCAGATTACGATTCGTCACCAAGGTGGCGGTCATAAGCGTCGATACCGAGTGGTTGATTTCCGTCGTACGAAGCTGGAGATTCCCGCAGTCGTTACTTCGATTGAGTATGACCCGAACCGCACGGCTCGCATCGCTCTCTTGAACTATCGCGATGGCGCGAAGGCATACATTGTTGCACCTATTGGCCTGAATGTTGGGGATACCATTATCTCAAGCGCACAAGCCGACATCAAACCAGGGAACACGTTGCCATTGGCTTCGATTCCTACAGGTACCATCATTCACAACGTTGAAATGCGCCCAGGAAAAGGTGCGCAGATCGCTCGTGGTGCTGGAGTGGGAGCAACGTTGGTTGCGAAACTTGGACAGTATTGCCAAGTTCGCCTTCCAAGCGGTGAAGTTCGCCAAATCCTATCGGCGTGTTTAGCGTCGATTGGCCAAGTTGGAAACACTGACAACGAAAACATCAGCATCGGTAAAGCAGGTCGCAATCGCTGGAAGGGCATTCGCCCAAGCGTTCGCGGTATGCACATGAACCCGGTGGATCACCCACTCGGCGGTGGTGAAGGTGTTGGAAAAGGTCACCATCCGGTCACGCCATGGGGTCAGCCTTGCAAAGGGTATAAGACTCGCCATAACAAGCGTACCGATAACATGATCATCAAGCGACGCAAGTAATAGGAGATCGCTGTGGCACGTTCGATTAAAAAAGGCCCTTTTCTTGATCACCATCTCTTGAAGAAGATCCAGGTGGCGATTGAAAAAGGCGACAAGAAGATTATTAAAACTTGGTCGCGACGTTCGACTGTTCTGCCGGAAGCGGTTGGATTGTCATTCGCGGTTCATAACGGACGCAAATTCGTTCCGGTTTATGTCACTGATCAAATGATCGGTCATAAACTAGGTGAATTTGCACCGACACGTACTTTCCACGGGCACGCTGAGAAAAAAGCAGCTGCCAGCGCTCCAAAGAAGTAAGAGGCGGTGAGTAATGGAAATTAAAGCTTACTTAAGAAATGCAAGCGTCGGGTGTCAAAAAGCGAGAATTATCGCTGACCTCGTTCGTGGCAAAGATGTGAACGATGCAATCCGAATTCTTGCATTCATGCCGCAGAAACCGGCTGGAATGTTGAAGAAGCTTTTGGAGTCGGCAGTTGCAAACGCAGAAGCGAAGAAAGTCGTCGATGTCGACAACCTCTACGTGAAGCATGTTTCTGTCGATATGGCGCCGTCGTTGAGCCGGTTCCGTCCGCGCGCTCAAGGTCGTGCAACACCGATCAAGCGCAAAAGCAGTCATTTCAACCTAGTACTGGACGAGAGGTAATCGCATGGGTCAGAAGGTTAACCCTATTGGGCTTCGCGTAGGTGTGATTCGTACTTGGGACTCGCGTTGGTACGCGAAAGGTCCGACTTACATCGAAAACCTCCACGAGGATTTCAAGCTCCGCAAGTATCTTCAAGAGAAGCTCCGCCATGCAGGCGTTGCGAAAATTGAAACAGAGCGCGCGGCGAAAAAAGTAAAAGTCATCATTCACACGGCTCGTCCGGGTGTTGTGATCGGCAAAAAAGGCGCGGGCATTGACCAGCTTAAAGCTGATGTTCAAAAGCTCACGACTAACGAGGTGTTCGTCAATATTCAGGAAGTTCGTAAACCTGATATTGATGCTCAGCTTGTTGCTGAAAACATTGCGCAGCAGTTGGAAAAACGAATTTCTTGGCGCCGCGCTTTGAAAAAGGCGATTGCGGCAGCGATTCGTGGTGGAGTTCGCGGTATTAAAGTACAAGTCGCTGGCCGTCTTGATGGCGCGGAGATTGCTCGTACTGAATGGTACACAGAGAAGAGCGTTCCACTTCACACACTTCGCGCTGATATCGATTACGGAGTAGCTCGCGCAACGACTGCTTACGGAATCATCGGCGTAAAGACGTGGATCTACAAAGGCGACATCATGACTCAGCGAGAGGCTGATGAGGTGACACGTGTTAAGTCCTAAACGTACAAAATATAGAAAGACTCACAAGGGTCGCCGAAGAGGCTTTGCTTGTCGTGCTAACTTTGTTGCCTTCGGAGACTTTGGTCTTCAGGCAGCAGAAGACTGTGCTTTGACGGCGCGCCAAATCGAAGCAAGTCGTATCGCAATCAGCCGCTCGGTAAAACGTGGCGGAAAAGTTTGGGTACGAGCGTTCCCACATAAGCCTGTCACTCGCAAGCCAGCTGAAGTTCGAATGGGATCCGGTAAAGGAAACCCAGAACTATGGGTAGCTGTTGTGAAGCCAGGACAAGTTATTTTTGAAATTAACGGTGTCACACGTGAGCAAGCTCTTGAGGCGTTCCGCCTTGCTGGGCACAAGCTTCCGCTGCGAACCAAGTTCTTGGCTCGGGAGTAGAACATGTATTTTTCAGAAATCTCAGGCCTCACGGCTAAAGAACTCGCGAAGATGAAGAAAGAGCTCCAAGCATCAATGTTTGAAGCTCGTATGAAGAACACGTTGGGTCAGCTAGCAAACCAAATGGTTATTCGTGATGCCCGCAAGGACATCGCTCGAATCAACACAGCTCTTACACGCTTGGTTTCTGGTGTTGCAGCTCCGGCAAAGAAAGTAGCGAAAGCCGCTAAACCTGCCGCAAAGAAGACTGCGTCCCGCGGGAAGAAAGGTTGATAGCATATGAAAAAGCCTGAAACAGCCGGTCGCGGTCGTCAGATTGAAGTTGTTGGAGAAGTCGTCAGCAATAAAATGCAGAAGACAATAACTGTTCAAATCTACCGACTCATCCGTCATAAGAAGTATGGAAAGTTCATGCGTCGAAGCTCGGTCTTCAAGGCGCATGACGAAAAGAATGTGGCGAAAATTGGCGATATCGTTCGCATCGTTCATACTCGTCCGTTGAGCAAAACGAAGCGTTGGGCACTGAAAGAAGTTGTACAACAGGGTCGTGGCGCACAAGAGGTGAACACATGATCCAAATGCAAACACGCCTCCGAGTTGCAGACAACTCGGGTGCAAAAGAAGTAATGTGTATCAAGGTGTTGGGCGGCTCGCAGCGCCGTTATGCGTCTGTTGGCGACATTATTGTGGTTTCGATTAAAGAATCGATGCCGCAGTCGAAAGTAAAGAAGGGCGACGTGGCGAAAGCCGTTGTTGTTCGCACGAAACGTAAAGTTCGTCGTGCTGATGGCACCTTCATCCGTTTCGACGACAATTCCGCCGTTTTAATTAACAACCAGAAAGAGCCGATTGGAACCCGTATTTTCGGGCCAGTAGCTCGCGAACTCCGTGCAAAGCAATTCGTGAAAATCGTATCGCTTGCACCAGAAGTTCTTTAAGGAGTGCGCCGTGGCAACAACGAAGCACGCAAAGACACAAAATAGAGTTCAAAAGCGGTATCACGAGGAAGTCGTGAGCGCTCTAAAGAAGCAACTTGATTGCAAGAGCTCAATGCAGGTTCCACGACTTGAAAAAGTTGTGATTAACGTCTGCTTGGGTGATGCAACTCAAAACCCGAAGCTTGTAACACAAGCAGCTGAAGAGCTGACTGTGATCGCAGGTCAAAAGGCAGTTATCACGAAAGCGAAGAAAGCCATTTCGAACTTCAAGCTTCGTGAGAACATGCCGATCGGCGCACGCGTCACACTTCGTGGAGACCGCATGTGGGCGTTCATGGATCGCTTGGTGAGCTTGGCTCTTCCGCGCGTTCGTGACTTCCGTGGTCTACCGCCGAAAGGTTTTGACGGTCGCGGAAACTATAATTTGGGTCTGAAAGAGCAAATCGTTTTCCCAGAGATCAATTATGATCGCGTTGATAAAGTTCGTGGAATGAATATCACGATCTGTACAACTGCAGAAGACGATGCGGCTGGAAAAGCCCTTTTAGAAGCCTTGGGGATGCCATTCCGTAAGTAAGTTTAGCGGATGGGCTGTCGGGCATGGGCCCGATATGACAGAAACTTCGATTTGGAGCGAAGATGGATACGATCGGTGAATTTCTGACTCGAGTACGCAATGCAGGTCTCGCACGCCACGAAAAAGTGGATGTTCCGAGCTCGAAAGTGCGTGTTGGTATTGCGAATGTTTTGAAAGAGGGCGGATATATTCGCGACTTCAAAGTCGTGAAAGATGGCAAACAAGGTATGATGCGAATCTACTTGCGCTATCTCGACGATGGACGACATGCGATCACGACTGTTGATCGCGCTAGCCGTCCGGGTCGCCGCCTCTATGTGAATTGCGAATCTATTCCACGAGTTCGCTCGGGGTTTGGAATAGCGGTTTTGAGCACGAGCAAAGGTATCATGAGCGATAAAAAAGCGACAGAACAGCGCCTCGGTGGCGAGCTGGTCTGCACGCTCTGGTGATCAAGAATTGGTGGTGAAGCATGTCAAGGGTAGGTAAAGCACCCGTTGTAATTTCCAACGGTGTACAAGTGACGATTTCTCCGACCAACGAAGTGGTCGTCAAGGGCGCGAAAGCGTCAATGAAGGTTGCAATGCGACCTGAGGTTGGAGCGAAGGTTGAAAACAATCAAATCGTCTTGGTTCGTAAAGACGATTCAAGTGAGGCGCGTGCGCTTCATGGGTTGTATCGCGCTCTAGTTCAGAACGCGATGACGGGAGTCACAACTGGCTTCACGAAATCGCTTGAACTGGTTGGTGTCGGATATCGAGCGGCAGTGAGCGGGAAAAGGCTTGAGCTTTCTCTCGGTTACAGCCATCCGATACATTATCCGATTCCAGAGGGCATCGAAGTAAAAGTTGAGAAACAAACAATGATTTCCGTCACCGGTGCGAGCCGTGAGCTTGTCGGCCAAGTAGCCGCCAAGATCCGTGGTTTCCGTCCGCCCGAGCCATACCTTGGAAAAGGTGTTAAATACTCGGACGAAAAGCTGCGTCGTAAAGAAGGAAAGTCGGCAGGTAAGTAAGGTGGGTGAATTGTGAGAATTCGTACTTCAAAACATACGGCAACTAAAGCGGTTGCGCGTGAGAAAAAGAAGCTGAAAATCCGCAAGAGAGTGATGGGCTCTACTGAGCGCCCGCGTCTCTGCATTTTCCGAAGCACTAAGCACGTGTATGCCCAGGTCATAGATGATTCGACAGGGCAGACGCTTGTCTCCGCTTCGACTCTCGACACTGATGGTGTCAAGGGCGCGAATAAAGATGCATGTTCGGCGATTGGCAAAGAAGTGGCCAAACGAGCAGTTGGAAAAAACATTAAACAGGTTGTCTTCGACCGCAATGGTTACTTGTACCATGGTCGTGTGAAGGCCCTTGCTGATGCCGCTCGTGAGGGCGGACTCGAATTCTAAGATTTAGGAGCTATGCGTGGAATCAAACGATAGAAGAGATGGCGGATCTGAATTTGAGGAGCGAGTGGTCGCGATCAAGCGTGTTGCGAAGGTTGTAAAGGGCGGTAAGCGCTTTTCATTCGCAGCGCTCGTGGTTGTAGGAAACCAAACTGGCGACGTTGGATTTGGTACCGGTAAAGCTGGTGAAGTTCCTGAGGCGATTGGCAAAGCAAGCCGTGGCGCAAAGAAGAGTTTCCGAAAGGTTCCTCTTATAGACGGCCGCACGATTGCTCATGAAGTTGTTGGAACGTTTGGGGCAGCGAAAGTTGTCATGCGTCCGGCGGCTCCTGGTACTGGTGTAATTGCCGGTGGTGCAGTTCGCGCGGTTCTTGAGTCAGTTGGTGTAAAAGACATTCTAACGAAGTGTGTTGGTACGCGAAATGCGAACAACGCAGTTCGAGCTACGCTAGACGGTTTGTCACAGCTTCGAAGCGAAGCTGTTCGAGCGGAATAGCGAAAAGTAATTTAGCAGTCTGTAAGTAAGCATGTGGACGAGGTAACAAATGGCTAAAAAATTTAAAATCACACTGAAGCGAAGCTTGATTGGTTGCACTGTAACTCAGCGCGAAACCATTCGCTGTTTGGGACTTCGTCATCGTCATCAGGCGGTGGTCGTCGCTGACAATCCGGCGATGCGCGGTCAAATCATGAAGGTTCAGCACATGCTGGACGTTCAGGTTGAGAAGTAAGGAGTATTTATGAGCATTCTTTCGCATTTGATGCCTAAGCGTGGTTCGACTGGCGTGACTAAACGTCGTGGTCGTGGTCATGCAACTGGTCAGGGCGGTACGGCAGGTAAAGGTCACAAAGGGCAAAAAGCTCGCTCGGGTGGCCGTGTACGCTGGGGTTTTGAAGGTGGTCAAACACCGTTGATGCGCCGGACGCCAAAGTCAGGATTTAACAACAAAGATTTCCGTACTGAGTACGAAGTCGTGAACCTGAAGGATTTGGCAAAGCTCTCGGGCGATGTAACTCCAGCTACTTTGAAAAAAGCAGGCCTCGTTCATACAGGTCTAGTTAAAATTCTGGGCACAGGCACGCTTTCGAAGCCGCTCAACGTAAAAGCGCACAAATTTAGCGCAAAAGCGAAAGAGCTCATCGAAAAAGCCGGTGGCAAAACTGAAGTGATTGCGGCAAAAGTACCAAAAGCTCCGAAAGCGGAAAAAGTGGCTCGCGCCTAATCTCTGATTGGGTATCGCAGCGCAATGACGGGCACAAACCTAGTTGCGCAAATACCCATTTGTTAGCGAAATTAGAAATCAGTTTATATCGAGCCTCCGGTGTTCCCGGGGGCTTCGTTAATTCCGAGGTGTTTAGTGGCTTCTTCAGAAAATGTCGGTGGTGGCTCGGATCTAAAAAAGCGAATTTTGTTTTCGCTTGCGATGCTCGCGATTTATCGATTGGGCGTGCATGTTCCAACTCCCGGAATCGATGGCAAGACCGTGTTCCAGTTCTTTGAAAACCAAGGCGGTATATTAGGTCTCTTCAATACCTTCACGGGTGGGGCGCTTAATCAGTTCTCGATATTCGCACTTGGAATTATGCCTTACATTTCTAGCTCAATCATTTTTCAGCTTTTGACGTCTGTTGTTCCGGCACTCGAGCAGATGAAAAAAGAAGGCGAGCCAGGGCGCAGAAAGATCACTCAATACACTCGCTATGGAACTGTTGTATTGGCGATTGTCCAAGGCTTTGCAATCAGCTCGTGGTTGATGAATTCAAATTTTGAAGGCAAACCTCTGGTCCTGTCTTCGACCGTCGGATTCCTTCCATTTCAATTTATGACAATTTTAACTTTGACGGCGGGCACATGTTTTATCATGTGGCTTGGTGAGCAAATCTCTGAACGTGGATTTGGTGATGGCACGTCTTTGATTATCTTCTCGGGGATCGCGGCAGGAATTCCATCTGGCGCCGTCAAGCTTTTCCAGATGGTTTCAAACAAGGAAATGAATGGGTTTGTCGCGCTTGTTTTGATCGCGATGATGGTTATCGTGATTGGGATGATTGTTTTCCTTGAATGGGGTCAACGTCGAATCCCGATTCACTTTTCGCAAAAAGGCGGGAAGTCCGTATTGGGCTCGCAGGCGAGCCATTTGCCACTGAAGATTAACTTGTCGGGTGTTATTCCGCCGATCTTTGCAAGTTCGCTGCTATTGTTCCCTGCGACATTGGCGCAGTTTGTTCAGGCGCCTTGGGTAGTCGCGCTTCGCGATTCTCTTACACCAAGTGGTGGGCTGTACCTCGTTCTTGAAGTCGCTCTGATCGTGTTTTTCTGTTTCTTTTATACGGAGATCGTACTTAATCCGACTGAGATCGCTGAGAACCTCAAAAAAGGTGGCAAGTTTATTCCAGGTATTCGCGCAGGGAAAAGTACTTCAGATTACATTCAAAGAGTCATGGATCGCATCAACGTTGGTGGAGCAATTTACCTGAGTGCCATCGTAGTTTTGCCGACGCTTTTGATCGATAAGTTGAAAGTACCGTTCTATTTCGGCGGTACTAGCATTTTGATTTTGGTTGGGGTGGCGTTGAAGACGACGCAAGATCTCCAAGCCTATATGATGACTCAAAAGTATGAGAGCTTATTGCGCGGCGCCCGACAGCGCACGCGGAGGGTTCAGTTTTGAACATCATTCTCTTTGGTGCGCCAGGGGCTGGCAAAGGGACTCAGTCTGCGCTGTTAGTTGAGAGACTTAATATGCGTCATATTAGCACGGGTGATTTGTTCCGTGCCCATGTAAAGCAGGCGACAACCCTTGGAATCGCGGCGAAGTCCTTCATGGATGCTGGGAAACTAGTGCCGGACGAAATCGTTCTTGGAATGGTTGAAGATGTTCTCAAGGATCTGGGCTCCCAGAGCTTCATTCTCGATGGCTTCCCCCGTACGGCGCCTCAGGCCGACGCCCTTGAAGCTATGCTTGAAAATTATAGTTTGAAAGTCGACAAGGCGCTTTTTCTAGAAGTGCCGAAAGAGAAGTTGATGGCTCGACTGACCGGCCGACGTGTTTGCTCTAATTGCGGCGCAAGTTATCACGTTGTCGCGAAACCTCCCGCCAAAGCAGGGGTATGTGATCTCTGTGGCGGAACAGTTGAACAAAGAAAAGACGATCAAGAGGATGTGATTCGCACTCGCTTAGATGCCTATGAGAGCTCGACAGCTCCGCTGAAAGCGTATTTCGCCACCAAGGGGCGCTTTGTATCGGTCGAAGGAATGGGCGAGACTGAGGACGTTTATAAGCGTCTGACGGCACACCTAGTATAGGACTGATTAATTTTGTGTGTGGACTTATAAAAGCTGGGCGTGCCCGGCTTTTTTTGTTCAAAATGCAGGCAATTCAATGGCCAAACTCAGACGTGCTAGGCTCAGTTATCCGTGAGGTGCTTTATACGGTTCCGGCAAAAATCGTGCAAACTTCGTTGTCCGTGCTGGACTTCTTTATTTTGAACTGATATCACGGCACGCTGGGTTGTTATTTTTGGGCTTTAAATCCCTCACAATCGAGGATGTTTTCTTCAGGTTTTACGGGCACAGATGATGTGGTTGGAAAAACTTTGGTGGCAAACAGCCTTTCGATGTTGAGATTTTTTCTGAAAAAAACACGCTTTTTGTAGATGAAATTTTCAGCGGCGGTTTTTCGATTCGGCCAAGTACGGTCGCGATAGACTTGAAGATTTCAAATATGAAAAACCCGATCGAGCAGATGGCCGAAGTCTTTCTGTCGAATGTCTTCAAGTAAGAAGTTGATCGCAAGATTGATCAAAGCCTTGGAGAGTTTTTGACGAAGATAGAACGCAGAATGCCTGGTCGACGTAATTGGTATAATACGAACTTTTTTGGCCGCTCTATGCGGTGATTAGGAACAGAAGCAATGAAAGTCAGAGCTTCCGTCAAACGGATCTGCAATAAGTGCAAGGTTCTCAAACGAAAAGGGGTCATTCGCGTGATTTGCGAAAACCCTAAACACAAACAACGTCAGGGGTAATCAGTGGCTCGTATTGCTGGTGTTGATTTGCCGCGAAACAAGAGAGTTGAAGTTGCACTTCAGTACATCTTTGGAATCGGTAAAGCGCGCTCGAAGCAAATTTGCGAATTCGCAAAGCTTCCAGCGGAACTTCGGTCAGATGACTTGACCGATGCGCAAATCGCAAAAATTCGTGAATTTCTTGAAGCCAATCTAAAAGTCGAAGGTGATCTTCGTCGAGATATCGGTCTTTCAATCAAACGTCTGATGGACCTTGGTTGCTACCGCGGTCTTCGTCACCGAAAAGGCCTTCCTGTCCGCGGTCAGAGCACGCGTCAGAACGCGCGTACTCGTAAGGGTCCTCGCAAGACCGTCGCGAACAAGAAGAAAGCTGTATAGGGGGCGATAGATAATGGCTGCAAAGAAAACTGGAAAAAAGAAAGTCAGAAAAAGCGTCGCTCACGGAAAGTGCTTCGTGCAAGCGGGGTTCGGCAACACGATTGTGACACTCACAGATCCAACCGGAGAAGTGATTGCATGGTCGAGCGCTGGTCACTTGGGCTTCAAAGGGTCGCGTAAAGGGACTCCATTTGCTGCTCAGGTTGCTGCGGAAGATGCGGCGAAGAAGGCAATGGAACAAGGCCTTCGTTCAGTCGACCTCTTTCTTAAAGGACCTGGTGCTGGCCGTGAACCAGCTGTTCGTTCTCTTTCGCTGGCGGGAATTCGCGTCGCAACTATGCGTGACGTGACTCCCATCCCCCATAACGGGTGCCGACCTCCAAAACGGCGCCGTATCTGAGGAGTTAAACTGTGAGTTGCATTAATCAAAGCGTCTGCAAATTATGCCGTCGCGAAAACGTAAAGCTCTTCCTGAAGGGCGACCGTTGTTTTACAGATAAATGTTCTTTTGATCGTCGTCCATACCCACCGGGACAACACGGCCAAAGCCGTTTGAAGTTCTCGGAATTCGCTCTTCAGCTTCGTGAGAAGCAAAAGACGAAGCGTTATTACGGCGTTTACGAGAAGCAGTTCCGGAAGTACTTCCACGAGGCGGATCGTCGTCGTGGGGTAACTGGAACCGAACTTCTTCGTCTGCTAGAGACACGTCTTGATAACGTGGTTTACACGCTTGGTTTCGCATCAAGCCGCCGCGAGGCGCGCCAGCTTGTGAAGCACAATCACTTCTTGGTGAACGGAAAGAAAAACAACATTCCAAGTTTCAATTTGGAAAAGGGTGATGTTGTTGAAGTCCGTGAAGTGAGCCGCGGTGTAAACAAAGTTCTTGCTGGAATCGAAAGCGCTAAGAAGCGTGAAATTCCAGGCTGGCTAGACGCTGACCATGGTGCTTTTAAGGGCACGATGAAAGATCAGCCGAGCCGTGACAACATCACGCTCGCGGTCGAAGAGAACATGATTGTCGAGTACTACTCGCGTTAGTCGCGTTTTGGCGCAACCCTGATTCTGGGGTTGTGCCTTTGGTACTGGTATAGCGTAGGGAAATAAACGAGACGCCAAAAAATGAGACGCCGTCGATCAGATGATCGGGATACAGGTCGATCGAATTGAGGCGATTGTTAGGAGACTAAGGGTGCAAGGTCATAACCACGGAATCAGCCAGGGTTCGCACAGCGGTTTTAACAGCGGAAGCATGCAAGAGCATTACTACAAGTTTTGGCGCGATCTTATAAAGCCGAAGGGCTATGAGGTTGAGCGTGAAACTTTGTCGGATGAGTACGGCAAGTTTATTATCCGCCCGTTAGAGCGCGGCTACGGCGTAACGCTTGGAAACTCACTTCGTCGTATTTTGTTGAGCTCGATGATGGGTTCGGCAGTTTCGGCAGTGAAGTTTGATGGAGTTTTGCATGAGTTTTCGACGATGCCAGACGTTCGTGAGGACGTTACAGACATCATTTTGAACTTGAAGCAGCTCCGCTTTAAACAACACAGCCCGGAGCCGCAGACACTTCGAATCACGAAATCGGGTCCAGGTGTCATCACGGCTCGTGATATCCAAGTAAACGACAAAATCGAAATTTTGAATCCCGATCAGCACATCGCTACTTTGGGACCAAATGCGAAGTTTGAAGCGGAACTGTTCGTTACTTTTGGTCGCGGCTACGTTGCTGCTGACGAAAATTCGCATCAGTTACCAGTTGGCTTCATCGGTGTGGACGCGCTTTATAGCCCGATCCGCAAGGTGAATTACCATGTTTCGAACGCGCGCGTTGCTCAACGCACCGATTACGATGCATTGACGTTCGAAGCTTGGACAGATGGTTCATTGAAGCCGGAAGAAGCTGTCGCATTGGCGTCGAAGATCATGAAGGAACAGCTTCAGATCTTCCTCACTTTTGACGAGGCGATGGAGCCCACGGAAGAGCAGGAAATCAAATCATCGCCAGTCCTGAACGAGAACTTGTTCCGTTCGGTTGACGACCTTGAGCTTTCCGTTCGCTCGGCTAACTGCTTGAAGAACGCAAATATTCGTTTCATCGGTGAACTTGTTTCGCGTAGCGAAGCAGAGATGCTGAAAACGAAGAACTTTGGTCGCAAGTCGTTGAACGAGATCAAAGAGATACTTACTGAAATGGGGCTTCACCTCGGTATGAAAATCGACGGCTGGCCTCCACAAGGTTGGGATCCTAATACTGCGGTTCCTCGTAAGGATTCGTAAGCTGACTTGGTTCCGGTGGCAGATAAGCTGCCGGACTCAGTTTTGATAAGATAAGTAAAATTAGAGAAATAAGAGAAAACAATGAGACACAATGCAAGAGTAAAACATTTTGGTCGCAAGTCAGGTCCACGGAAGGCTCTTTTCCGCGGTCTAGTGAACTCCTTGGTTGAGCACGGTCGTATTAAAACGACTTTGGCAAAAGCCAAAGAACTTCGTCGACACGTCGAAAAAGCAATCACTGTAGGCAAGAAGCAATCGCTTCATGCGCGCCGACTTCTTTTGTCGCGGTACCCAAATGAAAAAGTTGTTTCTTTGATCATGTCGGAGCTCGCGCCCCGTTTTCAGGACCGCGAAGGTGGATACACCCGCATCTTGAAGATTGGACAACGCCCCGGTGACGCTGCAGAAATGGCATTCATTCAGTTCGTGGACTTCAAAGCAGGCGAAGCTAAGCCTGAGACTGAAGTACAAAAGAAAGCGGCTAAAAAGGTTAAGCGAGTGGCTACAAAAGCTGTTGCTTCGAAGAAGAAACACGTACGCAAGACGCAACGTGCGGCGCGCGCGGTTCTTCGTAAGAGTAAGAGGTAGTTCAGTAGATCGAAACGCAGGAGTCGTTCGGATAAAGACGAGCGACTTTCTGAACGAAATGATAGATTTCTTAAAAGGCCGGTTTCGCTGGCCTTTTTTTTTGCCTGCGTGTTTTATGAATGAACCTTTCCCGTATCGTTTGAGATTTTCGAGGAGTTAAGAGTGTCACCGAAGCAGAAGTGGGGAGCTGGGCTAGTTTTATTTCTTAGCCTTTTGGTAATCAGTTGGTTTGCTTTGAACAAGCGCTACGATGCAGATGTGACCCCAGAATCTTACTCATTTGTAGAAAGATTCGAGAAAGAAGGGATTCCGGCAATTCAGGCAGTTGAGCTTGATGGTTCCGCATTTGATCTTTCGAAGGTCAAAGAGCCGGTCGTTATTGTTAACTTTTGGGCGTCTTGGTGTAACCCGTGTGTCGAAGAATTCCCGTCAATGTTGAAACTGGTGGAGGCGCTTAAGGGTCAGGTGGCGATCGTGGCGGTTTCGATGGATGACGAAGAAAAAGATCTCTTAGCCTTTGCAAAACTGTTTAATGTGCCGCGCGCGGGCTTTTTAGTGGCATGGGACAAAGACAAAAAAGTAATGGCCGACTATGGAGTTGGAAAGCTTCCTGAAAGTTACATTGTCGGCCCTAACCGCAAGCTTGTCCGTAAAGTCCTCGGTATTGAAAACTGGGCTTCTGAAAATGCGATGGCGTACTTTTCGGAATTGGCAAAAGGAGCGATCTCCGAAAAATCTGAAACGAAGTAATTCGATTAACGAGAGATCGATGTTTCGGGAATGTTGTTCTTCGACCCATCACGAAGCGATGTGTAAGCGGGCGACATGATTTCAATTCCTGCTTTTTAAAAACTAATTTGAATAGCTGTGTGTAGCTCGGAGTATGGCATATGCATGTCATTGGCATTACCAGTGTAGGCGTTCAGTTTCTACTGGTCGTAGTAATCGTTGAGGGCTTTATGAACTTGTGGGGCCAAGGACTGCGATAGCCGATCGTGACCGTCGTGTTGAGGATCAACCCCAGGGGGAGGAGATGACAAGACCTCGCCGGTCGCATCAGGCGTTGGTGAGTCCAGAGCAGTTTGCGACGCGGGAAGGTGAGTTGCTGACATTTACTAGAAGCCTAAACGTTTTTTAAGCTCGTCGGCGGCCTTTTGGGCTTCGTTTTGGAGTTTCGACTTTTGCTCGTTGAGAGCTTGGTTTTTTCGTTTTTCGAGTTCACCCTTGAGATCATTCACAGCCGCTTCTTTTCCATTAAGAACTTTCGTAATGTCTCCTTGGCTCGACGAAAACTCTCCAAGCAGTTTGCTTTTTTCAGCGCCAATTGCTTCGTCGATCATCTTTTGAAGTTTGCCTTTGGCCTCATTGATTTTTGCTTGCAGCTGCTTTTCGAAACCGGCCTGAAGTTCCTGGCCAAGATTTGAATCGAAGTCGAAAGCGAGAGAGGTCCATGATCCGCTGACGCCGGCGTTGAGTGTGACCTTTGGTAGGCCGCCCATGATGTTTTTAAGTATCTCGTCGACCATGGGTGCTTTAGCGCTGACATCATATGCGACTTTGTCGAAGGTGGACTGAATTTTCATCGATACTTGCTGATTGCGAAGTTCCGCTTTCAGCTGTGTGGACCCGATAGCTTCTTTGAAGCCAAGCGTTACTTCTTCACTTTGGATCAGTTTTTGTTCCGTGATCGGGTAGCTCGCAACTTTTAAGTCTAAAGTTTCGACCGGATTTTCTGTTCGATGGTCGATGGTTACAAGACCCTTTACGCCTTCGATTTTTGACGATGGAAATCGGCCCTCAAAGGAAAGTGTCATCGGCAGACCTAGCATCGGCGGATCATCGGTGAGGTTTTTGAGTTCGCCTTTGATATCACCTGAGGGACCGTCGGGTGATTCTTTGGACGAGAGAGTAGCTTTTTTCAGCCAAAAAAGTGGATAGGCTTTTTGGCGGCCAAATTTGTAGTTCTGTCCCTCGGACCGGGCGCGCGGTATTGGCTTTGCGAACTCGGCTTTTTCTTCGGCAGTTTTTTTCGGCGGCATGTAGGCGCGCGCTTTATCCATATACTTTTCTGCTTGCCGAACTCGCGAGAGGATCATCGGACCAAAGATCGACTTTGCGATGGAGCCAGCATCGAGCGAAGGGATTTTGAGGCGATTCTGGAGATCTTTTATGTCGTTATCGACAAACTTTTTGAGATCGTCAAAGCTGGTCTGCATCGACTTCATTTCAGTGCCGACGGCTTGGCTTGTGCTTTGGACCTCTTTAACTTTTGAATCCACGTCTTTGATAAGCGCATCGACCTGCTGAACGGCCTGAGTCACTTCGATGGGATTCGAAAAACCCGTCGTCTTGATGGACTTCGCTCGTGCTTCAAAGCCCTTGATGTCTTCGTTCTTGGGAAGCTTTGCGATCCGTTGCTCCCACTCAAGCTTTTTCTTTTTTAGCTCCTCTTCGAGCTCCTTGATGCGCTTTGAGCTCTTTAACTCGTCACCGATAGATTGCAGCTGACTTGCGGGGTCCGCGCCTTGAAGAAGTGAAGCTGCGTCGCCTAGAACGTTTTGACTGAACTGCTTTTCTGCGCTCGCGAGGGCTTCGGCTTTGAGCTTATCGTAGTTGGATCCGCTTGGCGGATCTGGCGGAAGGACGCGTCCGGGCCGCGCCCGTTTGGTACCAAGACGAATATCGAGAATGCTGGCATCTTCGATCGCAACTTTACCGCGAAGAAGTGCGTCCCATAACATTTCCCAGCGCATTGTACCGAGTTCGATCGTGTTTTTCTCGGGCGCTTCAGCATTGGTGACTTGAATGCCGCGAACTTCAAGGGAGGCACCAAGAAAGCTGGTTTTCAATGCGGAAATGTTGACCTCGGCGCCGTTGGCCTGAGTCGCTACGTATTCCAGTGCCCGGCGCGCGTGGGCGTCGAAGAGGAAGAAAAAATAAGCCCAAATTAACCCGACGACAATTGTTAGCGGAATGATGGCTTCAAAGCGAATGGGGCCCTTTTTTTTGACAGGCTTTGCGGCGGGCTTTTCGTCGGTTGGTTTGCTTTTGTCAGACATGATGGTTTTGCTCCTGAATTCGTAATTTTAAATTTCAAAAATGGACCGTTCGACATGCCCAGCAGCAACTGCCTTGGGCCGACTGACGTTGGTCCCTACGTGCCGTAAAGCTCGTCGTATTTTGCATAAAACTTGAAGAGCGAGGTCGACTGAACTGCTTTCCAGAATTTTGTTTTCTTGAAGCGCGCAACTACGGTCGCGCGGTATTTCTCGATGAGTACTCGCGATAAGAAAAAGACGACTGGAAAAAGGGCGATACTAAGTACGGCAGACCCCATCACGATCGAATTGTAGAAGCGGGTGAGGGGAACGATCGGCATATTGTACATTTCGGTGAAAAGTCCATTGAGCGCTGGAAGCTCGAGGACGACTGTGCCGATTTGATGGGCGACAGGGTCGAGTGCCCAGGCGACCAATGAAAAGAAAAAGCCAAAGATTGTGGCCGCTCCGATTTGGATTCGGAATAAAAACAAAAGAGCGATCACTAAAAGTGTTTGGAGGGAAAATGCCGGCGCGAAGCCCAGGATCAAACCGCAGGCAATTCCGCTCGCGAGTTGGTTGGTCCCAGTGTCAGAATTCAGAAGTTTTAGAAATCCGAAAATCTGTTTCAACATGAACGTCATGGTCGGTGTGCTCCTGTGGAGTCGAGTGTGTTCTTAAAATCATCTGTAAACGTCGCTGTAAACGTCTCCGTGAACGTCTTTTTGACGGTAACTGGCCAAGCCGCATCTGTGCAAGCCCGCCACTGGTGCCGAAGCTCCTGTTGCGTGGCGTCGCCGGGGGTGGCTTTGACTGTTTTCACTCGACGTAGCAGTATGCTGCCATGAAAGTTCTTGGCCTTTAAAGAAGGCCTTTTGGAAGGGACTGAAATGTCAATGCAACCTGTTCCGTATTTGGATCTGAAGCCGCAATACAAATCGATGGAGGCGGCGATCCAATCGCGAATCACAACGGTCTTAAACCACGGGCAGTTTATTTTAGGGCCTGAGGTCGAAGAATCTGAAAAAGCATTGGCTGCTTTCGTGGGAGCGAAGTATTGCCTGACAGCTGCTAGCGGTACAGACGCACTGCTGATGGCTCTCATGGCACTTGGGGTCGGGCATGGCGATGAAGTCATCACGACTGCTTTTTCTTTTTTTGCTACCGCTGAAGTCATTTCGCTAGTCGGCGCAACGCCCGTTTTTGCAGATATCGACCCTGTCACCTACAACATCAGTCCGAAGGAAATTGAAAAAGCCATTACGAAAAAGACCAAGGCCATCATGCCTGTGTCTTTGTACGGGCAACCTGCTGACTTTGCAGCGATCAACGCTATTGGCAAAAAACATGGCGTTCCGGTTATTGAAGATGCAGCGCAAAGTTTTGGCGCAGCTTATAATGAAAAATGCGATTGTCACTGCAGCGGGAAAAAGAGCGGTGCGCTTGGTTTGATCGGCGCAACTTCATTTTTCCCAGCTAAGCCACTAGGTTGCTATGGAGACGGCGGCGCCGTCTTCACTGACGACGAGACGCTTTTCAAAAAAATGTCGATGATTCGGGTGCACGGCCAAGAATCGCGCTATCACCATGTCGCGATTGGTATCAATGGTCGCTTGGACACTATTCAATGCACAATTCTGATTGAAAAGCTGAAGCGCTATGGTTGGGAAATTGAACGTCGTCAAAGAATTGCGAAAATGTACAATGACGCGTTCGCTGAGATGGGCGCAAAGCTAGTGACACCAAAAGTCAGCGCCGATCGACAGTCGGTATGGGCACAGTACACGGTCCTCGTTCAAAATCGCGATCAGTTTGCGAAGGATCTAAAAGAAAAAGGTATTCCAACTTCGGTTCATTACCCAACGCCACTTCATCATCAGCCGGTCTACAAAGAACTTCGCGATCGCTTTGTACTTCCTGAATCGGAAAAAGCCGCGCGCATGTGCATCAGCTTGCCGCTTTATGCCGACATGCCTGATGAGCATGTTGCCCGCGTTATTGAAGGCGTCCGTGCAGTTCTCAGGTAAACTGTGAAACTTAGTTGTAAATAAACCTTCAGGCTTGCCTCGGTTTTATAGGCCGAGATTAAGGTCGAGCTCATTAAGCACTCGATCGAACCGGTAAGTCTGGCGCACAAGCTCTTTCGAGTTTGTGCCGAATTCTTTCCATTTTGACTCTTCTGATAGTGCGAGGTGGATCGCTGCCTCGAGCGATGCGGTTGATGCGGGCTCAAAAAGCCAGCCCGTTTTTCCTGGGGCGACGAGGTCCGGCGAGCCGCCAGCATTTGTGGCCAGGCACGGTACACCAGCAAGCTGCGCTTCTAAGAGCGTAAGCGCGAAGTTTTCTTTGTATGTGGCTAATACAAAGAGATCGAAGGCCGAGAGGTAGCTTGAACCGTCCTCGAGGCGCCCGACTTTGTGAATCCGCGACCGAATCTTAGGCTTCGTAGACTCTAAATTTTGAAGTTCACGTTCCAATTGGTGGTCGAGAGCGACGGCTTTGGGGTCGCTGGCAGTAGGTGGTCCGATCATAAGAAAGTGAAGGGACGGATTTTCGCTGAGAAGCGGAATGGCGGCATCAAAAAGTTCCCGACTTCCTTTGCCCTGGTCTACCCGCCCGAGAGTGCCGAATACTTTCGCTTCTTGTGGAATTTTTAGAAGGTCTCGGGCAGCCGATTTACTTTTTAGGTTTTTCTCAAAGACGTCGATGTCGCGACCGTAATGAACGACCCGAATTTTGTCGGGTGCCATCGGAAGCTGCTGCTCGAGATTTTTCTTTGACGCCAAGCTCGAGCACCAGAATTGATCAATCATTTTGTAGAGCAAGTAATGAATCGGATCGCGTTTAGAATGACTGATCCATATGTGGGAATAGAGCACGGTGCAAGAGGTGGACCTTCCGGCCAGCTTCCAGAGAAGACGAGGCCAATGGTTTTTCAACTCTCGCGTCGAGTGCAGGATGATCGCGTCGAACGACTGAAGGTGAAGTCGATTTATATCAGACTCGACCAAGAAGTGCTGATTTCCGAGCGCTGCCATGTCGCTTAGTAGTTTAATGTCTAAGGGACTTGCGGCTTTCGTTAGGAAAACGACCTCGTGCTGTTTCTTCGCGTGCCAGAGTGCGACGTCTCGTGCATAGGCTTCAGCTCCTGAATAGCTGGGGCTTTGATAAACGTGAAGAATACGTTTCTGTCGTGGATGACTGGTCATTTCGGCTGGAAACCTAGAAAAAAATCTTCGATTGCCGCCAGCACTCGGGAAGGATCTTCCAGTTCCGCAAACAGCGGAAGTCGAATGATTCGATCCGCAACGCTATCTGTTACGCTCATATGTCCCGCGACACGTCCATAGCGACGGCCGCCAGGGCTCGAATGAAGCGGAACGTAATGAAATGGCGCTTGAATTTGAGCGGCTTTTAAATGTTCGATCAAAGCCGTTCTTGTGGCGAGGTCTTTTGTCAGGAAATAAAATATGTGGCCATTGTGCTGGCAATGTTCTGGTACTACCGGAAGTTGTATCGGCTGCGGCTCGTAAGCAGGAACGGGCGCAAGTTTTCGACCGATTTCAATCATTCCCTTCTGGTACGTGCTCCAAATCTTTAACCTTCTTTCCGTGATCTCACCGGCGCGTTCAAGTTGAGCCAAAAGCAGTGCAGCAAGAATATCGCTGGGAAGGTAGGAAGAGCCGAGATCCACCCACGTGTATTTATCGATTTGGCCGCGAAAAAACTGACTGCGGTTGGTTCCCTTTTCGCGAATGATTTCGGCGCGCAGCCCAGCGGCGTCTGACTTTACGATCAGCGCTCCACCTTCGCCGGACACAATATTTTTTGTTTCATGGAAGCTAATCGCGCCGAAGTCGCCGATGGTACCAAGCGCTTTTCCTTTGTAAGTGGACATCAGACCTTGAGCAGCATCTTCAACCACCTTTAACCGATGTTTTGCGGCGATCTCTATGATTGCGTCCATCTCTGCAGCGACACCTGCGTAATGAACAACGAAGATGGCTTTTGTTTTCGGTGTAATCGCTTGTTCAATGAGTTTTTCATCGATGTTCAAAGTGTCCATGCGAATGTCGACAAATACCGGCACTGCGTGGCGAAGTGCCACCGCGTTCGCCGTCGAAACGAACGTGTAGGAGGGCATGATGACTTCATCGCCAGGATTCAAATCGCATAGTAGTGCAGCCATTTCAAGAGCAGCGGTGCACGAGTGAGTAAGTAGAACGCGTGGGGCTTTAAGATTTTCAGCAAGCCACGCATGGCACCGTTTGGTGAATGCGCCATCGCCGGATAGTTTTCCTTTAGTAAGTGCCTCGAGCACGTAGGCCTGTTCCCGATCGGAAATGGAAGGCGAGTGAAAAGGAATGGGTGAATTAGGACTGAGAGTTGGTTTTGACATCGATCTCCGCTCTTGAGAGGTTCTACCGAGTTAAATGGGTGCGGCGGGAGGTTTTGTGCAGCGCGTGGGCTGGATCCGAATGGGGGCACTGGGAGATCTCTTGGTGGGCCTTGCGAGTCTTCGCGAAATTATTGATCAGTGGCCACAGGCGAAAATCTCGGTGATTGGACCTAAACTTTGGCTGGAAATTTTGGAACCGGGATTCTGGCCAGAAATCGACCGAGTTGTAGTCCTAGAACGAAAGAAAACCGCTGCTTCGGTTTACCAACGTTCTGCTCGTTTCGCTGGCGGCCAGGAGCAAGGCCCAGAGCAAGTTTGGCAGCTTACCTCAACGAGCGGTTGGACATTGAGGCAAGAAATCGAGACCGGATACGATGTTTTATTTAACACCCGGGTGGATTCTCCGCGGGAGGCTTTTCCGGCTTTTTGGGCGAGAGTTCCCGAGCGGTGGGGGGCGGCGAGCGGCTTAGCTCGTTTCATCTACACTCATCGGGGAACCCATTATGGAAAAGATCCGCTGCTTCACGAGCGTGATGTGCCGCTTCTGCTGCAAGATGAAATCACTGACCGATCGAGGCTTTCTGCCTATTCGACCCTGCAATCGCGAATTGAGAACTCGCCGCGCATCGAAAAGTGGCGGAAGAGAGGGCTTCCGTGTCCACGCGAAGTTTCCAAACTTCAGAGCGACGAAAAGTTATTCCTTGTGAATCCAACGTCGAGCCGACGTGAAAAGGCGTGGCCAAGTAAGAAGTTTTACGAGTTGCTTCAGACTCTAAACGCATCGCCAGAGTTCCTCGGTGTCGAACTCAAAGTATTGGGTGCGCCATCCGAAACCGATTGGTTGAACGAAGTTTCGCGCGGCGAATTTGCAATTGTCCAACCGCCAAACATAGGCGAGCTGTTTAGTACCGTCGCTAAGGCGTGCCTCATGTTGACGAATACAAGTTCCGTGCAGTTTATTGCGGCAGCGACGGCGACCCCGGTGGTGACTTTGATGGGACGCGCTCGACCCGAGATTTGGGGACCGTTAGGACCAAAGGATCTCGTTGTTCGTGGCTCTGAGCCGTCCAATATAGAATCGCTGTTTGAGCGCGAGCAAAAGGCTTACGAATCGATCGAGCTTGAAGAAGTCAAAGCGGCCGTGATTCGACAGTTTCAGTCTATTCAGAAATCAATTTGAAAAATGCCTTTGGGTCGGTCAATTGATAAGCGGGCGCCAAGACTTTGTTGAGCGGGGCAACAACCCCGTCCGCGCTGACCAGCCAAATATTGGATCGCTCCGAGTCTTCCATTTTCAGCGAATACGGCCAAATCAGGATTCCAGAGTGTTTTTTAAGCGCATCGGTTTTTGTTTTCATTGACCAAATCTTTTGAAACCGTTCGAGCTCCATTTCAGATTCGAGCACTTTCAGAATCTGGTTGGAGTCGTCGACGCGCTTTAAGACAGCAATGCGAATTATTTTGGATTCAGATTTTACCACAGCTTTTTCTCCAACGGCGGCAGGCGCAATTGCGCCCAAGCAGATCAATAAAATTATACCGAATAAGGTGTTTGAGGCTTGAGGCATGCTGGAAGTTTAGCCGGCCATCGGTCGATGTGGGAGACCAGAAATGGCACCTCTCATTGGAAATTTTAGATGCTCGGAGGAGGTATTCGGGCTCATAGCGAATTCACCGAGCCGCCGGTCGTTGCGGATGTCGGTACTGTAACTGCAATCCTTCGTGGCGTCGGCAGACCAGAAGGTTTGCGAGACGATGATCTTATAAAAAAAAAGAGATGATCTAGAAGAAAAGATTGGAATCGATAGCTATGCGCTCGGTATTTTTGAAATCAGCAGACGTAAAATCAGTCATGACGGTCCTTTTGATACAAGCGACTTTACTGGTTGGAATGGCCGGCCTTGGAGCGTCTAAAGCTCTGGCGGGTGATTTGACCACTTCAGAATCCATCGTCGGTTACGCACGTGAAAGCCTCACGGTCGCTCTTGGCGACGAATATCGCTTAAAGCCGGGCACGATTGAGATCGAAGATGACGCAGGAATGGATATTGGCAACGCCTTTCTATCTCTTGTCGGTGCTGAGGCGAAAAAATATAATGTTCGTTTCGCAGCCTACGACCGAAATGGCGATACTTTCCGGGGTCAAACCAAGATGAATATCAAGGCCATATCGAATCTCGAAGAAAAAAAAAGAAGACGACAACAACACGACTTTACGCGGAACAGACCAGGGCACTGGCCGCATGATTAAAATTCAACTGGTTTCGTACTTGCCGCCATCGCAGCCAGTCTCGCCAAAGCAGATGTACCTCTTTCGAGTTTCAAAGTAGATCCCAACGAAATTCCATTGGCGCTTCAAGAGCCTCCGCGAGGCTCTTTGCCACCGGGCATGTCCTGGCAATTGTCTCAAGTTTTTCGCGTTCTTTTTCGCTGATTCTTCCTGGCATTCGAATTTCAACAGTCAACCGAGCCACCCGCCGTGGGTTTGCCGCCATCTCTTTTGTCACTTCGGCTGTCGCTCCGCGCATGTCGAGGCCATCTTTTTCAGCACTGATAGCCATCACAGTTAGCAGGCAGCTTCCAAGAGCAGCTGCGACGAGATCGGTCGGAGAGAATGTTTCTCCACGACCATTGTTGTCTTTTGGAGCATCTGTTTCTATGACAGAGTGAGACGGTCCGTGGGTTATTCGAGTATGTTTGTCGCCCTGGTAGACAGCTTGGATTTTGACCATACATTGTAGTTAGCCATTCGTAGGGCAGTAGGCAACAAGTCGCTGTCGAGTAATGCGAGGCCAACCAGGAGAACTGATGATGGGAAATGTGAGTTTAGGAATTGGTGACATGAAAAGGTTTGGTCTTCTGATAGCACTAGTGGGCGTGGTGTTGACGTCAGCTGTAGGCTGCGGAATTCAATCGATCCCGATGGCTAAAAACGACGTCGATGCGACGCTCGCTGAGGTGACCAACCAGTACAAGCGCCGGGCAGATCTTATTCCCAATCTCGTTGAGACCGTGAAGGGATACGCGAAACAAGAAAACTCGACACTTGTCGCGGTCACGGAAGCGCGGGCGAAGGCGACTTCAATGAACATCGACCCTTCGAAAGTAACGCCGGATCAATTGCAGAAGTTCTCTGAGGCTCAAGGTCAACTTTCACAGGCGCTTGGAAGACTTTTGGCGGTTTCAGAGAATTATCCAGATTTAAAATCCAATCAAAACTTTCGCGACCTCCAGGCGCAGCTCGAAGGAACTGAGAACCGCATCACCGTGGCGCGCAATCGGTATATTGAATCCATCAAGGTGTTCAATAACCTTGTGACCGTCTTTCCGACGAGCCTTACAAATTCCTTTCATTTTAAATTTCAACCAATGCCTCAGTTTGGTGCCGAAGTGACCGAGGAAGAGAAAAAAGCTCCTCCGGTGAAATTCTAACGATGTTGAAATTTGTGCGCTTCGGAAATTTTGAGCCGATCATTGCCATTGGCCTCATGCTGCTGACGATTTTCACCAGCGCTGCGCACGCTGATTTTGTTGTTCCACGTTTGACAGGACCAGTTGTCGATCAAGCGAATGTGCTAACTGAGGAAGTGGCGCGTGAACTCGAGTTCACGATTCGTAGGTTACAGGAATCTGGCGGGCCGCAGGTCAATGTTGTCGTTGTTGAGTCTCTCTCGGGTTTACCCATCGAGTCTGCCGCAATCAAAATCGCAGATGCGTGGAAGCTCGGCGATCAAACACG
Organism: Deltaproteobacteria bacterium; assembly: GCA_017302795.1. GTDB lineage: Bacteria > Bdellovibrionota > Bdellovibrionia > Bdellovibrionales > JAMPXM01. The sequence goes on from JAFLCB010000012.1 coordinate 31,397, forward strand.
GGATGATGGTGTGATTCTGTTGGTCTCGATGAATGACCGAAAAATTCGAATTGAAGTTGGTCAGGGCCTAGAAGGTACGCTGACAGATCTCGATAGTAAGCGGATCATTGATGAACAAATGACTCCCGCGTTTCGCACTGGGCAAGCGAGTTATGGAATTTTGCTAGGTAGTCGGGCGATCATGGCAAAGATTGCTCCGCAGCAGGTGAAATCAGAGTTTGCCGCACTTCCTGTTCGAACTCCGACCCGTTCGCGCGAACTTCCACTTCCACTTCTATTAGTGTTGATTGTGATCGCGATCATCGGCAGCAGGCTTCAGAAGCGCGGACGATACCGTCGATTTCGAGGGTACGATCCCTCGCGCTCGGCAGGAGGCTGGACGTCAGGCGGCGGTGGCTGGTCGGGTGGGAGTTCTGGTGGATCATCCAGCGGCGGCTGGTCAGGCGGTGGCGGCGGATTTTCCGGCGGCGGCGCCTCGGGAGGTTGGTAATGTTGCGCAAGGAACTTCCGGATTGGATCGGCGAATATCTTTCTTACGAAGAGGCCGAGCGAATTGAAAATGCAGTGATGGAAGTAGAGCGAAAAACGTCGGCTGAGATTGTCCCAATGATTGTTCGCCGATCGACCATGAAAGCGACCGGCGACCGAATGATTTTCTGGATTTGCTTCGGCATTTTCGGAATCGGAGGTGCTACCTGGTTCGCCTTCGTCGGCGGAATTGATGAGGTCCTTTTAGGGAAGCTCATAGAAAAGTTTGGTCTTTGGCCAAACGAATGGATGTATCGAATACTAGCAGGACTGGCCGAAACTATTGTCGCAGGAGCGATGTTTTTAGTTTCGTGGTTTGTTGCTGGATTTTTCGCCGACCTCGATTGGGTCCACCGCCTTGTTTTCCCTCCGAGAGATCAGGCCCTGCAGGTAGAGCATCGTGCACAGGCCGAGTTTTTCGCTTCGGATCTGCGCTCAACTTCGGGAAAGACAGGTGTCCTCATTTTTATTTCCTTGCTCGAGCACCGAGCTGTGATTTTAGCCGACGAGGCTATTTCAACGAAGCTTGATAAGGAAGTCTGGAAATCGACGCTTGAGACTTTAGTGAAAGCGATTGCTAACGGCGAAATGGCACGCGGCTATGCGGCGACCGTCGGGATTGTCGGGCGTCTTTTGGAGCCGCATTTTCCAGTCGCTGAGACGAACCATAACGAGCTTTCAGATCGTTTGCGGATCAAAGAGTAAGTCCTCAATCAAATAGAAATGGCGCGCATAGCCCAATAGAAATTGCTATACGCCGAAAGATGAACCGCAGCCGCAAGATTTGGCTGCGTTGGGGTTTGAAAAGATAAAGCCTTTTCCGTTCAGGCCACCCTCAAAGTCGAGGGTCATGCCAGCAACGTAGAGAAAGCTTTTTTTATCAATCACGACGCGTGTTCCGTGCTGATCGAAAACCTTATCATCGCCCGTGGTCTGAGTATCAAAGTCGAGTTTATAGGACATGCCCGAGCAGCCACCCGCTACAATTTTAACCCGTAAAAAACCCTCAGCATTGACCGCTGATTCGGTTTTCAATTTTTCGATTTGTTTTGCTGCGGTTTCACTGAGTTGGACCATAGAACTAGTCTATCAAAAACTTCCCCAGTTCGCAAAGGCCTGGCCTTGTTTCATTTTTAATCCAATTTAAACTGATTTGACGGGGTGGAAGTGTCGGAAACCAGGGTTAAATTGCAGTTCAAAGGCGTCTACCAGGGTACGGCTGGTGCGGCTTGGTCTTCTCGCCCTAGCCGAATTCTCAACGAGCGCGGCGAAGTGCTGCATAGTTTCGCGTCCATCGAGGCTCCGACCACGTGGTCTGATCAGGCCGTGAACATCGTGGCTCGACAATATTTGCGCCAGCGACTTCCGGGCGGTGGTTCGGAAACAAGTATTCGCCAGCTCATTGAACGGGTGTCTTCGGCCATTCGGGATTTTGGTGAAACGGAACTGAAATTATTTGTGAACGAAAAAGATGCGACTGTTTTTCAACTTCAGCTTGAAGACCTAGTTCTTCAGCAAAAGGCGTCGTTTAATTCTCCGGTTTGGTTTAACTGCGGACTTTGGCAGCGCTACCGCGTTATCGGAAATGACGGCAACTGGGCCATAGATGGCGAATCTAAGGCAGCCGTGAAGCTTGAAAACAGTTACGAGCGACCGCAAGTCTCTGCGTGTTTCATTCAAAGTATTGAAGACGATTTAAACTCGATTTTCGAACTCGTCAAAAGCGAAGCGCGCCTGTTCAAATTCGGCAGCGGCACAGGCTCGAACTTTTCAAACCTCCGAAGTCGGCACGAGTTGCTCTCGGGCGGTGGAACTAGTTCGGGCCTGATGAGCTTTCTTGAAGTGTTTGACCGCGCTGCCGGTGCAACCAAATCGGGTGGCACCACACGGCGCGCGGCAAAAATGGTTTGCCTCGATTTGGATCATCCGGAAGTTTTTGAATTTGTTCGTTGGAAGGCAAAAGAAGAAGCAAAAGCGCAGGCATTAGTTGCTGCGGGCTTTTCGTCAGGGATGGACGGCGAAGCGTATCACACGGTCTCCGGCCAAAACTCGAATAACTCGATTCGCGTCACTGATGAGTTTATGAAAGCGGTCGAAGACGATGCTGATTGGTCGACGCGCGAACGGACAAGCGGGAAAATCGTTGAAACGTTTAAGGCACGGAAATTAATGCGAGCAATTTCCGAATCGGCATGGCTTTGTGCGGATCCGGGAATGCAGTATGAAAGTGCCATTCAGGCCTGGCACACCTGCAAAAATACGGCTGCTATTCGAGCCTCGAACCCCTGCGCTGAATTTATGTTTTTAGATGATACGGCCTGCAATTTGGCGTCACTCAATCTCAGCCAATTTTTAGACGGAAACGGAGAATTCCAAGTATCAGAGTTTAAGCAAGCGGTCCGTACATTGATTGTTGCCCAGGACATTTTGGTCGACTTCGCTTCTTACCCCAGTAAGCGCATTGCAGAACGGTCCTTTCAGTTCCGTCCGCTTGGTCTTGGCTACGCGAATTTGGGTGCGACATTGATGACCCTAGGACTTCCCTACGACAGTGAACAGGCGAGGTGTTTTGCTGCATCTGTGACTTCGCTCATGACTGCCGAGGCCTATCGCACAAGCGCAGAGCTCGCCAAAATCAAAGGTGCTTTCCTTGGGTTCTCTGCCAATCGCTTGTCGATGTTAGAAGTTATGGGAAAACACCTTCACGCCGACCAACTAAGAAATAAACTGCCAAATTATTCCGAGATGAATCGAGCGGCTAGCGAGGCTTGGACCGCAGCGGCGGAGCTTGCAGCGATCAGTGGAATTCGCAACTCGCAGGTTACTGTTTTAGCACCCACGGGAACGATCGCGTTCATGATGGATTGCGACACTACGGGGATTGAGCCGGAGTTCGCTCTCGTGAAACGCAAAACATTGGCCGGTGGTGGCGCATTGACGATTATCAATCAGTCGCTCACACGCGCATTGATTTCTCTCAAGTATTCGAACCAAGAAGCTGAGCAGATTTCTGCTCGACTGAGAGCAGAGCCGCAACGTCAAGGGGAACCAGGTTTTCTAGCATCCATTGGGATTCGCGAAGAACATGTTTCTGTCTTTCATTGCGCCGCAGAGCTTTCGCCTAAGGCACATTTGATGATGATGGCGTCTGTTCAACCATTTCTTAGCGGAGCGATTTCCAAAACGGTGAACTTATCGAAGGAAGCCACTGTCGAAGAGGTTGAAGAGGTTTTCCAAACTGCGTGGACGTTAGGTTTGAAAGCAGTTGCTGTGTACCGCGATGGTTCCAAAGGCGTGCAGCCACTGACGATGAATCCATCCAATGATGTCGAAAACGTTAAGCGTGCCGGCTTGAGACACGGCGAAAGCCTATGTCCGGTTTGTCAATATCCAGCAGTTCTCAGTGGAACTTGTTGGGTGTGCCCCAATTGCGGTCATTCAATTTCATGTTCCTAAGCGCGAGCCCAAGTGCCCAACAAATTTGACTAGGTCCCGGCCTCAATTTTTGGAACCTGCGCTATCGGAAACAGTCCGATTCTTGTTAGTTGATTTCTAACTATGAGAGTCGAGTCGAAGACGCCGGGTGAGTCGGCCGGATGCAACGGCAAAAAGCCAACTGGGGCAGACTGTCTAAAGACAGTTCCGATGGAAGAAAATGTCTGAACGACAAGTTCGTCAAACACTTGGTCCACGGTCCGAAACCGACTCTTTTTTCCGAGATTGAAATCGTGCCTCAACGGTAGAAATAAAAATAAGCGAAAGCGAAGCGGCAGCAAGGAAAGCCCATTGCGCGCGTTCGCGAAGAAAATCGAACATAAGCGTTTCCGTTCGATCGATTCTCGCCCGTGCCAAGAAGATGGAGTTAAGAATTCCAGCTTTGAGGCGAATTCATTCAGGACAATACTGTTAGCCAAATCCGCCAGTGCAGGCATCAGTCTTTCATTCAATTTTAAAGCGTGCCCGGCGGCGAGCGCGATTGTCCCGAACTGTCGGTAGAGGTCTAGCAAAAACTCGCTCTCTGTCTGAGGGCGAAGCCTTCGAACTTCAGTTTCCAGTCCCATCAAGTGTTCTAGAAAGTACTCTCGAGGAATGGAGGAATCTAAAAAGAGACTGATCTCTTTCCAGGCTCGAATCGCCAATTCGAAATCCGGATGATCTTGAGAAATTGAATATTGTGCTTCTAAATCTTCTGGGTCGCGGAAAACCGCCGCCATTTTTTGAAGGGTCAGGACCGCTTCGTTCGTTGTTCCACAATTCTTGATCGTTTTCCGAATCAGGATAAAAACCGTCGCCAGGCAATCTAGAAGCCGACGTTCCGGTGGCCTAAGAAAGCGCAGCGATGCTTTCCATTGCGGGGAGATTTCACGCAGAAGGATCGAACCCGTAAAGCGGCGACTCGCTTGGCTGTTTAGATTCACGTTTGGGCCTCGGGCCGAGAGATCTCAGGAGGAGACGTTTCCGAAGCCCAATTTTTATAGATTTTGCCGCTGCGAACAGGCGGCTTTAAGCCAAGTATTTTTACTGCATCAGTTTTCGTCGACGTTCCAGATTGAAATCGTCCAATGATATCTTCCTTTAGGCCCATCAGCCGATCAAAGGCGATGTGACGAAGCGAAGGCTCGACGGCTTGAAATACGAGACGATTAAAGGTTCGATAAAACCGTTGTTGATCAACCCAGTCTTTTCGGAAGTGCCGGAGTTCGGCTCGCACCGGTCCGGTTCGTAAACGCGGCCTGGTGGCAATGAACTCTGCAACTCTTGTCGCATCGGATACGGCTTGGCCTAATGCCGAATGATACCATCCTTGTGCGGCAGAGATCTGAAGTGGGGAACGGTCGACAAAATCTTCACCTTCTATGGACACCCGTTTTGAGCCTTGATGAATTTGGTCAGCCGGAAAGGTTTGAAGTGGCAACGGGATCGCCGCCTGCTCTTTGCGAACTACTGAATTTGAAAGCGAATGAACCGACCAACCGTTTCGCTCTCCATAGGCAAGAATGCTTCGGCTAATTCGCTCGAAATTTAAGTCCGGGTTCGAACTCAAGTAGCATTCCTGAACAAAAAGATTGAGGTCATTAATGGGAGTGATTGAAAAATATCGAAACCCATCCATTTGAGGAACTCTTGCGTCCATCAAAACGGGCAGTTTAAGTCCGTGCGGTTTATTAAGTTTTAAATCAAAGCCGATGTATTTCATCCAGCCGCAGGGCGCATCGAAAAACCTGTTCTTCTGAATCTGCTCGCGATGAATGCCTGTCGCATCCACGACAAGCGGCGCGCGCAAAAACTGACCTGTCGATGTTTCGACCTCGTTATCAGAAATAGCTTTCACGGAACAGCCAAGCCTAACGCCATCGCCCAAAATTCCGATGAGGCCACTATGAAAATCAGCGGATCGAATAACCGAGTGGCGAAGAGGAATCGTTTTGTCTGTTTTCGGAAAGCGGACATCGAAGCTTTCCCATGATTTTGTCATCACGGGCGTCAGCCAGGGGTCGTTTTCGCCGGCTGTTTGAAAGCCCCAAGTATGATTGCCGCCTAGGGTGTTCTGGCGCTCAAGAAGCAGGATCCGCAAATTAGGGTGTGCCAACGCGAGGCGCAACGCGAGGAGACCACCCGAAAGACCGCCGCCGGCGATAATTACATCAGCATTCATTTAAAAGATTCTAATTGAGAACAGCGGAATCCAGTCAAAGAAGAAGAGACCCTTGACGCATGAGGCATCGTCTCGCAAGAGTCTTGCCTCGGGCCAAAAGGGCTTAGGACATCAAGGGGAACTCTATATGGAATCGCGTAGAACTGCTGCTGCCGAAGGCAGCCAGTCTGAATTGCCGACTTGGAAGACATTTGACCTGTTTAATCCTTCGGAAGAGCACAAAATGCTGCGCGACACTGTAGCATCCTTCGTCTCTGCCGAAGTCGAGCACCAAGCATTGGAATTTGACCGTAAGGAACAATTTAATTTGCCGCTTTTTCGAAAGCTAGGCGATCTCGGACTCCTTGGAATTACTGTACCGGAAGCGTACGGCGGTTCGGGTTTAGATGCCGTGGCTGCAGTCATTGCACACGAAGAAATCTCGGCCAGTGATCCTGGTTTTTGCTTGGCCTACCTCGCACATTCAATGCTTTTTGTTAACAACTTGGCAGTCAATGGATCGGAAGAACAAAAGAAACGGATTCTTCCGGGCGTTTGCGCAGGCACGCATGTTGGCGCGATGGCAATGTCGGAACCGAATTTTGGGACTGATGTTCTCGGAATGGAAACCACGGCCAAGCGAGATGGCGACTTTTTTGTGATCAACGGCCAAAAAATGTGGATTACCAATGGGTGCATTGATGAAACAGGTACGCCTGCTGATTTCGTTTGGGTTTATGCAAAGACAGGCGAAAAAAATGGGCGGCCGCAGATTTCCACTTTCATCGTGGAAAAAGGCATGGCTGGCTATGCGGTAGGACAAAAGATCCGAGATAAATCTGGAATGCGCGCATCCAATACCGCAGAACTTGTTTTCACAAACTGTCGAGTGCCGATCGCCAATCTGGTCGGGCAAGAGGGTGAATCTGTATCGCATATGATGCGCAATCTTGAAATCGAGCGAGTTACCCTTGCGGCGATGAGTTTGGGAATCGCTCGGCGGTCAGTTGATGCGATGGTGAAATACGCGAAAGAGCGAAAGGCGTTCGGAAAATCGTTGGCAAGTTTTGGCCAAGTTCAGCGCCACATCGCAGAAAGTTATGCCGAGTACCACGCGTGCGCTAGCTATGTTTACGACACCGCTCGACGCATGCATTTATACCAGCACGCCAGTCACACATCTGGCGGCGAAATCAGCCGACTTGATTCCGACGGCGTGAAGCTTGTCACAACGACAGCCGCAAAGAACATCGCTGATCGCGCTATTCAAGTTCTCGGTGGCTATGGATACGTCGGCGAATATGTCGTCGAACGTTTGTGGCGGGACGCAAAGCTGCTCGAAATTGGCGGCGGTACGTTGGAAGCGCATCAAAAGAACATCACTCGTGATTTGACTAGGGACTAAACCACCGACCATCTTAGACTTTGGTCGAGAATGGATCTTGTCCTGATCGAGGGAGCTGCACGATCTGTTGTCGATGCCTGGGCGCGGTGCGAAACTATTTTAGTTAGATTTTATATCTTCAAAAAAGCTCGATAGGAGTTGGCATCGTGGTGAGTAACATCTCGGTTCTCCTTTTTTCACTTTCCACATTCCAGCTGGCGTTTGGTGCTTTTCGCGCTTTGCAAGCGAGCTCTTTTGAAATGGGAATTGTTGCCTTAGTTTCGGCCTGTGTAATTTGGGCGCTGGGCGCTGTTTGCAGTCGCTCGGTTCCATCCCCGAAGCTTCAGACTCTGCGTTGGACCGCTTTCGGCATAATTCTTTTGGCGGCAGTCGCATGGCCCTGGGTCGGCCCCGGATTCTTTGGTTGGATCTTACTTGCGATTGCTGCGTTGGCTTCTGGTCTCGTGCTTCCACTTCACATCAAGTACTCCGACGCCGAGCCTGAACTTATGCGCGATGCTTACTCCAAAATGCTGTTGGGCGGAGGCATTGGCGGAATTTCAGCTGCACTGATCGAGGCTTTGTTTGGCACGGGAGGAATTTTCGTTTTCGCAGGGGCCGCACTTGTACTCGCGCCATTTCTTGATCCGAAAAATTTCTTTAACGCAGATAGCGGTCGGTTCTCGCAGTTTCGCTTCACAGTTCTTCCGGTATCCGCTGTTTTACTCCTGGCGGTCGGATTCGCGCCATCAAGGTGGCCTGCCGGTGCAAAAGTGGAATCTCAGAGTTCGATTGCTGCGGCAGAATCGTTTGGCAACGAGCTTGCGCTGTCGGCTCCTGTTGGTGCTCCCACTACTCGAAAAGCTGACCTATTTGTTTCAGGAGTGGATGTTGCGAGCCATTTAAAATTGATCCCGCAAGACTTACTAGGTTCCACCGTTCGTAGTATTACGGCCGTCGAGGAGAGCCCAGGACACTTTGCCGCAATTGCTGATTTCGCTGCACCAGATAGTGTGGAGTTTCGATACCTCACGGGCGATGGTCGTCGAAGTTTGCTCACTGAAAACAAGCGGTACGATATCATCCAAATTCTAACGCCACCCAACTTAGGTGGGGCTGAGTTCAATCAATCCGCACTTGCTTCACCGCAAGGAAGTCTGACCATCGAGGCCATTCGTCTCTATGTTGATCGACTGAAAGAGGATGGTGTGATTCACGTTCCACGTGCTGTTCATGGTGCTTGGGCACAAAGCGCACTGTCGACGTTTGCTGAAGCGTGGAAAAAAATGGCACGCGCCAATGTAAACCTTCACGTCCTTGCAGTTGGAAAGGCGGCGGATCAAGGAAGTAACGAATCCTTTCATGTTAAAACGATAATCCTCCGGTTAAAGCCGTTTCTTCGAGAAGAGCGCGACTTGGCGGGCGCCAATTTTAAAGTTTCCGACGAGCCACATGGAAATGCTTGGATTTTGGCGACGGATGGTTCGGGAACAATTCTAACTGATGATCGTCCTGTGATCTCTGGAGGCTGGGTACGTACGACTTTTTCAGATCTGCTTATTCTGGTCGCTTTACTTTGCTTCGCTGCGATTGTTTTTTGGATCGTATCGCAGGAGCGGCGCAAAGAGATTACTTCCCGATGGCAGACCTTTAGCGTTGCGACCTATTTTGGGGGGTTGGGAATCTCGTTTGCCTTCTTCCAGGTCTTTTTTGTTTTACGTGCTACGCGAATGTGGGGCGTACCTGAAATTGCAATGGCGCTAGCAATGAGCGCGATTTTCATTTCATTGGCTGCTGGTGCCACGATTTTCGCAAGCCATCCAAAACGACGATTTGGAGTTCGGATTCAGCCGCTCGCAAATTTCGTTTTCGCAGTTCTATTTACCTACCTCGCATCGGCAATCTTTGAACCACTTGTGGCATCAAGCCCGGTCATTATTGCAACATTTATTGGAATGTCGGTCCTCATGCCGTTTGGAATTTTAGGGGGCTCGTTTTTTCCGAATGCCTTAGAGGAGGCCAGTGAAAAGCTTCCGCCGCGAGCGATCACACTTCTTTGGGCGATGTATGCGCTTGGCACCGGAATAGGGATATATGCCGGTAGCTACGTAAGTATCGCCCATGGTCTCGACGTTGCTTTCCTTGCCGGCTTGTTCTGTTTTGCATGGGTGGCGATCGCATCTGGACTGATCAGACCTTGGACTGTCCGGAAGACTGGGAAAGCCGACGTTTGATTGCGTCGCGGACATGGTCCTGTGTCTGAGTCTTTGCCCCAATTTTACTTAACAGAACGTAAAGTCCCGTCGATTTGCGATCTAGAAAAAGCACTTCTCTTGGCGGGGCGCGAAACTCGCGAGCTTGGATCACACGAGTCAATTGGTTGGCGAGGCGCTGGGGCAGATCGTTGCCTTGCCAGGAATACGCGGCGCTTGTGTCTTGAAAAGGCTCAACTACAAGCCGACAAAATATATAAAACTCGTGAAGAACCATCGGCGTGTCGCAGGCCTTCAGAAATCCTATTTCTGACCCAGCTTCCGCGACCATGGCGGTGTCGTGGGTGAGCGCCCCATGAATCAGTTTAGCATATTGATTTAAGAACTCAGGCGAGAATGTGCGAACAGCGCCGTAATCCAGCAAAACAATTTGGTCACATTCGTTTATTTTTCCATCTACATTTGGTTCACCTCTAAGCCGTACAAGAAAGTTTCCGATGTGCGCGTCTGTTTGAACTTGCCCAAACTGAAAGAGCTCGCGCAGGTAAAGTTCCAGCAGAGCCTGACCCAGGCGATTTCTGCGGTCTTGAGAAAGACCTAGCACGGTTTCGGAGTCAAACCTGTGTCCGTTCACAAGTTCGATCGCGAGAATCTTTGCAGTCGAAAAATCTTTTGCGATCGAAGGAATATAGAAGCGTTTGTCATCGGCCAGCAGATCCCGAAACGCGACATAGCTGTTGGCTTCGCTGCGATAGTCGACTTCACGTTTTAACATCTCGTCGATTTCAGCCAGAAGCAGGGCCATGCGCTCGCCTTTAGGGATCCCGGGGGCGAACATCAGCAAAGTCTTCAGTGCACGGATGTCATTTTCGATGGCCTTCTCAACTCCAGGATACTGGATTTTCAGTGCCAGTAACTTCCCTGTGTCTTTCACTTTGGCGCGATGTACTTGCCCGATCGAAGCAGCAGAAAATGCCGACGGATCAATTTCTAGATCGTCGTACTTTGGTCCGAGTTCTTCGCGAACCATGTTTTCGAGGCACTTCCACTCAACCGAAGGTGAGTTGCATTGTAGCGTCTTAAGAATGGAATTAACTTGTGGCGGAAGAAAGTGCTCGCCAAACATCGAAAGCAGCTGGCCGACCTTCATAACCGAACCCTTCAGCGACCCCAGTTCTTTCGCGATTTCGGTTGCCTGTGCTTCGATTCGTCTCTGTAGCTCTGGGTCGGTCTGGCTTGCTTCCCATGATTTTGCGGTCAACAAGTCGCGCGAAGAAGACATCGCCAGCCGCGCAAGTGCCAGCGAACGTACGAACAAACCAGTCCGTATGTTTTGAATTGTATCGGAATCGATCGATCCCTTTGGAGCGTCATCATTTGCTCTGATTTTTCTTTTCGCCATCTAAGTAGAGTCTAGCAAACTTTACGGAAGAATTCTTGGTTCTCTGGTCAGCTTAATGAATGTCAGTCTTTTTTGAAATCGCACTTAAGCTTCGACCAAGATTCAAACGAAACATCGCGAAACAATAGGAGGCTCTCCAAAGTCGATTCGGCGGTAGACACAAAGTCTCGTAACTTTTCCGCTCGCTCACGATTTACTGTGCATTCGCCCTGGAGCTCGGACGGGAGGCTGGATAGCGATTGAGAGGCGGAGGACAGGCCTGAAAGCATCCGACGTTCTCGCTTGCGCAGAACTCCAGCAATCACTGTGGCGAGATCTTGATTCGTGTCGTATAGGACGGCGCCTGATTTTGATTTTCCAACCGTTTGTATGACGTCATAATCCAAGAGTTCATTTAGGGACATACTAAGAAGTGCTTTCGAAATCCCCGCTCGTGCCGTTAAACAATGCGAATCAAGTGGCCGCCCGGCGAGAAACAGATGAGCCCAGATTCGTCCGTGTACGTTTTTAAAGCCCCAATACTCGATAAATTCACCAATGCGATTGACGACATCCTCAAGCTCGGGGCAAGGGCGCTGATCGTTACTCAGGTGATTTTTCTGGTCGCCTTTTGGGACGGATTTCGTTTTTGTTTTCTTTGCCATATTAACAACTCTTGAACCTTCAAAAGCTAGAGTCTCGCCGATTGACAAGCAATCATAAAACAGTCCACGTAATGTTAACTTGGAATGTCGGTGGGGATTTATGGCGAAAGTCGTAATGTTTTGGTTTCGGAGAGATCTTCGATTAGAGGACAATCGCGGTTTGTCTCGGGCGCTGAAGTTGGCCGAAGAGCTTAATGCATCGGTCGCCCCAGTGTTTATTTTCGACAAAGGAATTTTGTCGGAACTAGAAGACAAAGATGACGCTCGCGTCGGCTTCATTTACAAAACCATAGCTGCAATGAAAGAAACCCTTCGGGCTCAAGGATCGGACCTCTTTGTTTGGCATGATCGGCCTCTAGACCTGTGGAAATCGATAGCTGCCAAAGGGCTGCCTCTGCCCGATGGCAGTTGTGCTGAAATTCTAAAAGTCATCGCCAATCACGACTACGAACCGAGGGCGATCAGGCGCGACGATGAAGCGCGAAAAGAACTGTCCGCTGCGGGGATCGACTTTGAAACTTTTAAAGACCAAGTCATCTTCGACCGGAATGAGGTCGTTAAGGATGATGGCAAACCGTATACGGTATTTACTCCGTTCTCGAAGCGGTGGCGCATGGTTTTTGAGGACCGCCGTTCGAGTGGTATCGATGAGCTTGCGCCTGAAGCGTGCGGAATTCGCTTCCGACATTTCTTGAAGGTTTCCGACGTACCTCTTCCCACGCTGGGCGAAGTTGGATTTACAGAAAATAGGCAAATTGAGCTGCCAGGGGTGCGCGTCGCTGCTTCAGTACTCGTCGATTATGGGAAAAATCGAAATACTCCGTCGCTTCCGGGTACGACTCGCCTGGGACTTCATCTTCGTTTCGGGACGGTAAGTATTCGGAAGCTTGTTCGCTTGGCGATGGAACTTAACGCAGACGTTTGGCTGAGCGAATTGATCTGGCGTGAGTTCTTTATGCAGATTTTATTTCATTTTCCTCATGTGGACGGTCTTCCGTTTCGAAGGGAATACGAAAAGATCGTTTGGCGTAATAATGAATCGGAGTTTCAAGCTTGGTGCGAAGGTCGTACTGGTTACCCAATCGTTGACGCTGGAATGCGCGAGTTAAATCAAACCGGCTTTATGCACAACCGCGTACGAATGATCGCAGGAAGTTTTTTAACTAAACATTTGTTGGTGGATTGGCGATGGGGCGAGGCCTATTTCGCAAGGAAGCTTTTAGATTTTGAGCTTTCCGCTAACAACGGCAACTGGCAATGGGTTGCCGGCTCTGGATGCGATGCTGCGCCTTACTTCCGCGTTTTCAATCCCACTCTGCAGGCGGAAAAGTTTGACCCTGATCAGAGGTACATCGCCAGATGGGTGCCAGAATTTTCAGCTATGGATTATCCAGCGCCGATCGTGGACCACGCCATTGCCAGAGCGCGAGTACTAAAAGCCTATGAAGTCTTAAAAAAGTAAAGCCCGCTTGGAAGAGGGCATGTGACGGGTTGAAGGTCAGTAAATTCGAAAGCCAATTCCTTTTCCGCTGGTCAGGACCGGTGCGGAATCCGAAGCAGGCTTCGGAGCTTCCGTCACCTGGGATATTTCTATTTTCCCAGTTAAGTTATGCATTGCTTCCGCTTTTACGGAACTGCTCGGCTTTCTCATGCCGCCAACTGGTGCGATCGACTTTGCTCTAAGCTCTGCTTCCGTCGCAAGATCTGCCGTTAGGAATGACTTTCGCCATTCGCCAAAATCGACGGACTTAAAGGCGATAAAGCTTTCGAGTCCAATCGACGCCTTGCTGATTAACTCTCCTAGCATTTTTAGACTCTCGTCGCTCATTCCGTTTGCTTCGCGATCGCTGACAGATGTGCGTTCGAGTGAGCTTTGGGCTGCTTGAATTCGCGCGATGATTCGCTTTTCGCGTTGGCGTAAGACGGACAAGATGACTTTCAAAATATCGGGATTGGTTCTGTACAGGTGTGTGCCCTTTGGGCTCTTGCCAACCTCTTCAATAACCTCGTACTCCAACAGTTCGCGAAGCGAGATACTAACCAGTGCTTTGGAGATTTTCATCTGTCGCACGAGGTCGGCCGCATCGAGCGGTTTCTTCGCAAGATAAAGATGCGTCCAAATTCGACCATGCACTCGTTTAAAGCCCCAGTAGTGAATGAATTCGCCAATTTGTTCGGCAAGATCTTCCATTTCTGGCATCTTCGGAATGCTTTGCCGATCATAACTTTCCTGTTGATCGATCTCGTGTTCGGATTGAGAAAGCTCGCTGTCGGTGAGTCGTTGTTTTTCGCTGGTAAACTGTGACATGTGGGACTCCTTGGCTGGCTCAAAACTGGTTCATGAGATCGTGAAAATAGAGGCTTGAGAGAACCTTGAGACTATATTACCCAATATTCTTCAGGAATCAATGAATTCATTTACTATCTATTTATTCAAATAATATCATTATCTTAGGCGATATGGTGGTGTAGGTTTTCAAGACAGCTTGAAATCTAGGTCGGCAAATGAGACTAAAGTTTAAGGGTGAGTAAACAAAGAGGTGTGTTTTGAAGGTTTTGATCACGGGAGCAACGGGACTTATCGGCTCGGAACTTGGGAGGGTCCTGGCGCTGCGAGGTGATCAAATCACAGCGTTGGTTCGAGATCCTATTCGCGTTCAAGCATCGCTTCCTTTTCCCGCCATGCTTGTGAAATGGGCGGCAGATGAACCTATGTCAGACGAAGTGCGAGCGGCACTTTTATCTGTCGACGCGATTGTGCATCTAGCAGGAGAGCCGGTTGCGGATGGGCGCTGGACCGATGAACGAAAAAAAAGAATTCGCGAATCCAGAATTAACGGCACGGCTTCGCTTGTCGGCGCACTTAAGGAGGCTGGAAGTCGATCGTCTGTAAAAGTTTTCGTGCATGGCTCGGCAATTGGCATCTATGGAAATCGCGGGGACGAAATTTTGGATCACCAGTCGTCCCGAGGAAGCGGATTTTTGGCTGATGTTGTGGCGGCCTGGGAAGCCGAGCTCGATGTCCTTAGTACTGAAAAAGAAATCCGAACGGTGACGTTAAGAACCAGCGTTGTGCTTGCTCGGCACGGCGGTGCACTAAAAAAAATGCTACCGATTTTCCGAAACGGTTTGGGGGCAAGGCTTGGTCTCAGCGGCGATCAGTGGATGTCTTGGATCCATCTGGACGACATGATTCGTCTTCTCATTCATGCGATTGATTCTTCGAAAGTTGCGGGAGTGATCGAGGCCGCGGCGCCTCAGCCAGTAAGAAACAAGGACTTTACGACTAGTTTTTGCGAAGGTCTTGATGTCTTGCAGGGGCCTCCAGTTCCTGAGTTTGCGCTAAAGCTTTTGTACGGCGAGATGGCAAGTGTGCTGTTTGATTCTCAACGAGTCGTCCCAACTGCGACAAAAGCAACGGGCTTTGAATTTCATTTCCAGGAAATCGGCGTGGCCCTTGCCGATCTCTTGGCCCCACTTCGGGATCAGACGCACGAATTGTTGGCAGAACAATGGGTGCCGGTGTCGGTTGACAAAGTTTGGCCCTACTTCTGTGACGAAAAAAACCTCGAGGAACTGACACCGCCCCTATTAAGTTTTCAGGTTTTGGGAAAGTCGACCGACCGAATGCAAGAGGGTACGCTGATCGACTATCGTCTAAGTTTGAACGGGATTCCATTTAGCTGGCAGACGAGGATTGAGGACTGGGTGCCAGGAAAACGTTTTGTCGATAACCAGCTAAAGGGGCCCTATTCTTTGTGGCACCACACTCATGAATTTCTACCGATGGCAGGCGGAACTTTACTTCGCGACCGAGTCTTTTACCGCTTGCCAATGGGAATCCTAGGGAATGTGGCGGCCGGATGGAAAGTCGTGCGGGACGTCGACACGATTTTTAAGTATCGGCGGAAAGTAATCCATGAGAAATTCGGAAAATTATGACTCTAGATCCCCTGCGCACAAGGCCGAATACTCGGGTTGCGACTCTAGCAGTCGGAACTGAAATTACGGACGGCCAAATTCTTGATCGCAATTCAAAGTGGCTCTCGGAAAAAATGTTGGAAATGGCCTGTGTTATTGTCGAGCACCGTGCCGTACCAGATGACCGTGAAAAGATTCTGCGAGGCCTCAGTGATCTGTCGACTCAATCGGATATTTTGTTTGTCACTGGGGGGCTTGGACCGACCAGCGACGATTTCACTCGGGACTGCGTTGCGCAATTCCTATCGGAAAACGCTTCTCCTGTATCACTTGTGTGGAATGAAGAAGCTTGGACTTGGGCGGAGGAGCGACTTAAAAGCCGCGGCTCGCCAATCACCGAAAATCAAAAGCAGCAGTGTTTTTTTCCATCAGGAACTTCCCTTTTAAAGAACAATCACGGAACTGCGTTCGGATTTTATATCCACAAAAACGGAAACCTCCTGGTATGTTTGCCGGGCCCACCGCCTGAAATTGAATCGATTTGGAATGCCGGTTTGGAAACTGTCGTTCGATCGCTCGTTGGGACGGGTCACCTTTCGAAGCGAAGGCTTTCAATCTTGCGAACCATGGGAATCGGCGAAGGCGCGCTAGCGTTTGCTGTTGAGGAAATACTAACGGCCGTCGCTTCGAAATATCAGTTACCTCGGCTAGAAGTCGGTTACCGCGCGCACGCGCCCTACGTCGAAATCAAAATTTGGGCAGAGCCCAGTCGGCAACCGATGGCCGATGAGGCCCTCGAGATCATTCGAAAAAAATTTGCGGAGTTCTATGTTAATTCTGATGACGAGGACTTGGCCGATGGATTCCTTGCGCAAGTGATTCGCAAGGAAGTTGCGGGGCGCAAGATCGCCATCATCGATTCTTTGACTCAAGGTGAATTTCACCGGCGTCTTTTGGAGAAGGCTCGCGCCAGGAGCAATACCAACAGCAATGGCACTGGAGATTATAGTTTACTGAGTGCCTTTTTGCAGGATGTGGTGTATCTCGTGGCTTCTCGTCCGGAACGGTTTCAGGCGGTCACCGATTTCGCAAAAACGTTCGAGGTATATAGCCTCGAACTCGGCGAAAATGACCGGCAAGTGGTTTTTCGCCACGATCAGGAAGTCCGAGTTAAGGAAATGCCTAAGCTAGTGGTAGGTGTTTCCACCGAACGCGGACGCAAATGGGTAACCGAAACGGCTTTGCGGATTTGGGGATGCGAAACGTGAATTCCAGTTTGCAGAAAGATCGCTTTGTGCACGTCGACCCAATCGACATGGCTCCGTATGGCGGCACAGGTTCGTCTTACACGGCCGACGAAATCCTTCGCCACTTGGCTCCGCGATTAACTGCCGAACGCTGGGCAAAAATTCAAAAAGTTGTCGCAAGTCGAACATGTGATGTTTCTGCAGTTCTTGAAAACATTTACGACCGTGGCAACACATCGGCGGTCATGCGCTCGGCGGAGGCCATGGGGTTTCAAAATATTCATTTGATTGAACCCGGTGATCGCTTCAAAGAAGCCAATCGTGTGACAGCGGGCGCCGACAAATGGTTGGACGTCATTCGCTTCCGCGAAACGCCCGATGCCGTGGAGCACCTGAAGGCAAGAGGGTACAAAGTGCTCGCGACTCATCTAGATGCCGGAGCAAAGCCGCTTGAAAGTTTAGACCTCACGGGTCCCCTTGCCATCGTCTTTGGAAATGAAAAAGACGGAATCTCGCCAGAGATGCAGAAGCTTGCCGACGCGACAGTCATTTTACCAATGCGCGGCTTTGTGCAAAGTTACAATATTTCGGTTGCTGCCGCGATTGCATTTCAGGCGATCTCCGCTGTGAGGTCACGAGCTGGGCTTTCCGGCACGTTAGCAGAAACCGAGCGTCGAATTTTAGAGGCGCATTACGTGTTGCGAACTTTGGATAATCCAGCCGACTTGCTGAAGCGCCTAGTTTGAAGTCGACTCGAGTTCTTTGATCTCGAGATCATTACGCGCACGAAGATCGCGAAGTGCTTGCAATTCTTTTTGAATGGCAGACTTCGGCCATGACTGAAGTGCTCCGTTATCGCTGTTCTTTAGAGCATCCGAAAGTACTGATGGTGGGGGTTCTGAGGGAGCGCGCCCAAGCGATTCCATTTGACGCAGTTTTGCATCCACCTGACTTTCGATTTCCGTATTTTTCCTTTCGAGCGCCGCGATTTTAGCGCCGGTTTTGAAGCGTTTAAGAAAAGCGTCTTCGACATGAGAAGGGCAGATACCTTGATACTCTTGACCCGATCTTCCCGCATCAAAACCTCGCTCGGGCGTGCAGTATTCTAAAAGTCCGCGCTGCCAACCGGCGTCGTAGAGCTCTCGATCAACCTTTGTCCCGCGGGCTTCGCACCGGCCAAGGTAAGCACTGTGATTTATTTCGATGCCGCTAAGACCGTCGACTCGACCAACTTCAAACCAGTCTGCGTGGCCACACGGGTCCCCGGACACGGCCGGGTTTCTAATTCTCTTGATTGATGCAAGTCCGTCTCCGTCAAAGGCACGCTTAAGGCTTTCGCAACCGGCCAAAGAAAGAAGAATCAGAAGCACTGGAAAAATCCTGCCGAAAAACCTAGCGGAAGGCTTTTGAATGCAGATGAGCTTTCTATAAAACCGCGTCTCGGCCATAGGGAACTTTTGCCGGTTCCGGCCTTCAGAGTCATTCGCAAAGCTCGGCTTAGAAAGGAGTCGCTGGTTCAAGCGAATGCAGTGCGTAACCTCTAGTTAAGGGAGGGAAAAGTTTGCGAACTTTCGCTTGAAAAGGCAGTTTGGCGGCATGCGCATTGGGCTGCTTCATGAATCCGACCTACCCCCCCGAACTTACGGGGGAATTGAAAGAATTGTCGTCGCTCTAACGAGAGCCTATTTGAGGCGCGGTCACGATGTGACGGTCCTTTGTCGATCCGGTGATGCCGGTAAAATTGCGGAAAACCCCGAAGACGCGAAATCAGGGCGACTAAAAATCCACCAGCTGCCTTCCGACTATCTGAATCGTCCTCCAAAAGAGTGGCTCCCGAAGCTCGATTTCCTTCATTCTCATCAGCCACTTCGTTTCAACGGAAGCGATGAGTTTCGGCCACCGATGCCGTTTCTCGTGACCATTCATGGAAACGGAAGTGTGCAGGAAAACTATTGGAAGAACACGGCGTTCTTAAGCGAATCCCATGCGGCCAATCACCAAGCGAAATATTTTGTTTATAATGGCGTGGACCCGACTCGCTACACCTATCAAGAAAAAAAAGAAGATTACTTCGTGTTCCTCGCGCGCACCACTTGGCGGGTGAAGAATGTGAAAACGGCGATCGCTTGGGCAAATGATCTCGGTGTTCGTTTAGAAATCATGGGCGGAAGTGGAGTCTCTCGCGGCAATATCCACTACAACGGCCTTGTCAACGAGCCAGAAAAAGTAAAGCTACTAGCCGGCGCAAGGGCGTTGGTTTACCCAACGAACTGGAATGAACCATGTGCCGGCGCACCACTAGAGGCCCTGGCTTGCGGTACACCCGTCATCGCGACTGGCAATGGTTGTATGCCGGAACTTGTTCGTCCTGGGACCGGAGTGATCTGCAACACCTATCGGGAATTTCTTGAAGCTGCAGAAAAAGTAAAATCTGTGCGCCCGGCCGATTGCCGAAAAGCTGTCGAAGAATTCTTTAGCGATGATCGCATGACCGATGACTATTTGAAGTTGATGGAAAAAGTCATTGCGCTGGGGGATCTCGATCATGAACCTTCGTTTGCTCCAAAGCCGCAAGCGGTAACGCTTTTGTACAAGCCGACACTTTTAAATCGCCTTCAGGTCGCACTGACGGGAAAGGTCTAGAGACGATGACACCGGTATTAACTAAACCAGTGCGAAAAGTATTTATCACAGGTGGTGCGGGCTTCATCGGAAGCCAAATGGCAGAAACCTACCTCGCTGAAGGTTGTGATGTCGTTTGCTTTGACAACTTGATACTTGGTCGCCGTGAATTTTTAAAACCCGCTTTGGAGAATCCTCGATTCAAATTTGTCGAAGCGGATCTTCTTGATCTCGACCGAGTGACGGACGAACTGAAAGCGTTTGAACTGGGCGCGGACGATCTCGTCGTTCACTTGGCTGCGAACAGCGACATTTCACAAGGTGCAGAAAAATCGGACGTCGATCTAAAAAACGGAACTATTGCAACTTTCAATCTTCTCGAAGCCATGCGCAGATCAGGTGCTAGAAATATTTTGTTCGCGTCGACGTCTGCGATTTACGGTGAGGCAAAGACCAAGCCGACCCCAGAAGACTATGGTCCGCTGTTTCCGATTTCTTTTTATGGCGCAAGCAAACTTGCGTGCGAAGCACTGGTATCGGCCTTTGTGCACAACTGTCATATGCGGGCCGTGGTGTTTCGCTTTGCAAATATCGTAGGGCCTCGTTCGACCCACGGTGCGATCCATGACTTTGTCGCGAGGCTCCTAAAGTCCTCGGTCAGTCTGAAGGTGCTGGGAAATGGCACGCAGAAAAAATCTTATCTTCACGTTACAGATTGTATCGCAGGAATGAAATTTGCCTGGCAGCACTGCGCTGGCATGCACAAGGGTGAATTCTTTGAATGCTTCAACCTCGCTAGCGAAGGTGTTTCGAACGTTCGATTCTTAGCGACAGCCGTCGCTGAGGAGTTCGCTAAGCAACAGAGGCTTTCGATGGTTCCGAAACTCGAATTTGGTGAGGGCGATCGCGGTTGGGTAGGGGATGTTCCGTTTACGTGGCTCGATGGAAAGCGGTTAGAAAGCTTAGGCTGGAAAGCGCGCCTTGAAAGTGACGAAGCTGTTCGCGAAGCGATCAGGCAAATCATCGAACAAAAGACGAAGCCTCAGGTGCAGGGCTAAAATGAGAAAACAAGTTTTGATTCTTGCTGGTGGGCTTGGGACTCGGCTTAGACCTTTAACAGAAAAGTGCCCAAAGCCCATGGTTCCGGTTTGTGGTGAACCGTTTTTACATTGGCAGATTTTGGATCTGAAAGAACAAGGCTACACGGACATCATTCTTCTTGTCTCCTATTTGGGTGAACAAGTGCGCGAACATTTTGGCGATGGATCAAAGTGGGGTGTTCGAATTGATTACGTCTTTGAACAAACACCACTGGGCACGGGCGGCGCCATCGTGAACGCCGTGGAAAAACTGAAAGACGATCTTGAAGACGAGTTCATGATTTTGAACGGCGACAGTTTTCTTCGTGCTCCGCTCGATGATCTTGCTGGTTTTTTCGACGAAGGCCGCTTTGATGCAGTGGTCACGACCTATGATAATAGCGTTAAGACACCAGTGCCCAATAATCTTCAAGTGAAAAACCAAATGGTTGTTAAGTATCAAAAGGGTGCGGGACTCGAGCAGGGTTACACTTGCGTGGATTCCGGAATCTACGTCGTGAAAAAAAGCATTTTCACTTCCCATGAAATTGCCTCGCGACCGGTGCCTCTTCAGCTGGAAGAGGTCCTTCATCCGCTGATGGCTATTCGCACCTATGGTGCGGTCGCTGTCGATTCTAGGTTTTATGACATCGGAACGCCTCAGCGTTTAGAAGAGTTCGAAAACTTTGTGAAGGCCGAGCAAGCCGCTGGAAGGCTTCACGGTCAGGAACCAAAGGGGGCACTGTGATTATCGCTCGCACTCCGTTTCGCGTAAGTTTCCTAGGCGGCGGGACCGACTTGCCAGAATTTTGGCAAGAAGAAGAGGGCGCTGTTCTCTCGACCGCAATCGATAAGTACATGCACATCACCGTTAACAATCGCTTCGATAAAAGTTGGCGACTTGGGTACTCCAAAACGGAAATCTGCGAAGACATTTCGAAAATTGATCACAAAATCTTCCGCCGAGTTTTGGAAAAGTACTCGAAGCTCGCGTTAGAAAAAAATCACGGTTGTGGCCTAGAGATCCTATCGATGGCCGATATTCCGTCCGGCACAGGCCTTGGGAGCTCGTCGAGCTTCACTGTAAGTCTACTTCACGCACTGAAAGGTCACTTGGGGATTTATCAGAGTGCCGAAGAGCTTGCTCGCGAGGCGAGCGAAATTGAAATCAAAGATTTAAAAGAGCCGATCGGGAAACAAGATCAGTATGCCGCGGCCTACGGTGGTCTTCGTTACATCCGCTTTTTACCGTCGGGCGAAGTTTCGGCAGAGCCGGTTATTTGTACGGAAGACACCAAGCGGTCACTGGAAGGCCACATGGCGATTTTCTACACTGGAGTTACAAGATCGGCTTCAGGCGTTTTAAGTGAGCAGAAGTCCAATACGGAAAGCAAGCGCGAAACACTTCGTGCAATGAAGGATCTCGCCTTTCGAATGAAGGTCTGTCTTGAAAAAAATGAACCGATTCGCCGCTGTGGTGAGCTTTTGGACGAAGGTTGGAAGCTTAAGAAAACGTTAGCAAGCGGGATCTCGGCGGGCCCCAT
Source organism: Deltaproteobacteria bacterium (assembly GCA_017302795.1). GTDB lineage: Bacteria > Bdellovibrionota > Bdellovibrionia > Bdellovibrionales > JAMPXM01. Next base: position 53,616 of record JAFLCB010000012.1, read on the forward strand.
CGACCAGTGGTACGACCGGGCGGTGTCGGCTGGTGCCTATGGCGGAAAAATCCTCGGAGCTGGCGGCGGCGGCTTCCTCATGGTACTGTGCCCACCAGACAAACGGAGCCAGATTGCCAGCGAACTGAAAGAGCTTCGTCAGGTCGAAATGAAGTTTGATAATTTTGGCAGCCGAATTGTTTTCGTCGGATAACCGAGACAGGATTTTTTTATGAAAATGGATCAAGCTGAAACAGCAGAGGCAGACGGTGCAGATAGTTTTGCGAAAAAATATCTGACCGAGACTTTGCCGCTTTTCCAAGAGTACGCGAAACCTGAATTTCAGATGGCGATGAATGCCATGGTTCAGGCCTATCATTCGGGCGGCACAGTTTATATTTGTGGTAACGGTGGATCGGCGGGCACAGCGGGCCACATGGTCAATGACCTTGCTAAGGGATCAGTCGTCGACGGTAAAAAGCGTCTTCGCGTCATAGGGCTCGCGGACAACATGAGTTTATTGACCGCTTACGCCAATGACTGCGGATATGAATCGATTTTCGTCGAGCAGATGAAGAGTCTTTGGAAGCGCGGCGATGTATTGATCGCGATCAGCTGCAGCGGGAATTCTGCGAACGTCGTGAAGGCGGCCGAATACGCTCGCGCGAATGATGGCTACGTCATCGGGCTTATTGGATTCTCTGGCGGAAAGCTGAAAGACCTTTGTCAGCACCCGATTCATTTTAAATCGTTTAATTACGGTGCCGTGGAGGATGCGCAGCTCATGTTCTCGCATCTTTCCAGTCAGTACCTACATCAGTACATCAAGGAACGCGGTCCCGCGTTTGAGGTTTAGGGTCATGTCGAAGAAAAAATCGAAAGAGAAATCAAAAAAGAAGCTCAATGGCAAAGCTGCAAGAAAAGCAGCCGGAAAAACTTCTGGAACGTCTTCTGGTAAACATTTTGGCAAATCGGCAAAAGAAGCGTTTTTGCCAGATATAAATCAAAAGCTTTACGGTGAACTTGCGATCGAAGAAAACGAGCTCGAACGCCTTCCCAATCGTACCACTGTTCGTCGTTACACGATCGAGTTCACTTGTCCTGAATTTACGTGTCTCTGCCCACGTTCGGGTTTTCCAGATTTTGCGACGATTCGAATCAAGTATGTGCCTGACGAATTCTGCGTGGAACTGAAGTCGCTAAAGCTTTACATCAATGGCTTTCGCAACAAGAAAGTCTTCCACGAAGATGTCACCAACAACATAATTCAAGATTTGATCGATCTCTTAGATCCACACGAGATCGAAGTGATCGGCGACTTCACCGTTCGCGGAAACGTGCATACGGTCGTAACAGCGAAGCACACTAAGAAATCCAAATAGAAATAAATAAAATCATTATGCGCTTCAAAGCGGGGTCAGTCTGAAATCGCACACATCAGAAACAATGGCAGCCGCTCCCAAAGGACCTGCGGTCATTTGGATGAGGCGTCTTTCCAACATCGGCTTCGGGATTGCGGCTGTTTATTTCGTTTATCTACTTGCGCTGCTTGGCATGGCAGCGAAAAAAAATTCTGATTTTGAAGGCACCATGATCGGTGCCACCCAGCTTCAGGCCGTGCCGGTTGGTGTGTCGGCGGAGACGTTAAATTTGTCCAAAGTGACATCAAAGACCGTGGTCGTCATGTGGGCGACCTGGTGTGGCCCTTGTCATTCGCTCTTGATCTCGCTTCGTGACGAAGTCACTGCTGGTAAAATTTCCGCGAGCAACATCGTGGCCGTTAGCATGGCAGAACCACTGGCCGACGTGAAAGCCTACCTCGAGAAAACACCGCTCCCATTTTCGATTGCCCTCGATCCCCAAGGCGAACTCGCCACAAAGATGAAAGTCTCCGGCACACCCACCGTCATCCTGCTAGAGCCCGGCGGAAAAATTAGTACGGTTTCCACCGGCGGCTTCCGCCTGACCTCAAAAGTTGTCGATTTTCTTAGTCCTTAAGACGGTGGCTCGATCGCATTCTGCTTTTACGGTCGCCGTTATATCAAATTAATAATGTGAGCACTGCAAATTTCGGCGGCATAGGCTGGTATCGCAATGGTGCGAGCAGAGGCTATAGACCACCCGCGTGGCATCGGCTCGTTCTGGGTACGAGACGCTAAAGTTTCGAACGTATCCGGACCGGAGTTCGCGACTCACTGTCGTACACTCATATGCAAGCGGACGATAGCTTGCAACACACTGAATGCTTTCATCGCAGAGGATTACATTTTCTTCGTTAGGTTCGAAAGTGTTTTTGCAGTTTCTAAGCGCGATTTCTTTTGCCTCTGCCTCACTTCGGGCAAGTCCGCGACCTCTTTGGTGCAAGCCTTGTGCGCTGCAATCAAATCGGGGGCCGGGGGCAAAGTCTGACACATTGCCTTTGGCGATCGCAGCGCTCAGGAATGCGAAAGAAAAAATAAGAGCAGAGCTAATTAGTTTCGGGACTCCATCCATTCTTATCTCCTGGCATCTTGTTTGCGGTTTTTAAAGTTTAACGGCAAAGCAGTAAATGAGGGTTTTGATAGCACGAAATTATTCAGAAATGGCAGATAGAAATACCAAATTACGAAGCTCTTTTAATGAGGTTAAGCCTAGTTGCTCGCTATTGCCTGAAGGTCGAGATCTGGATCCTAGGCGACGCGACTGGCCAACATTTTTAGATGGAAGGTTCACACCTTAACCAGGTGTTTGGCGAATATTTTCCGACGCGCGTTCATTTTCTTCTTCGAAGTCGCAACCAACAAAGTGGGAGACAATTTCAATGGCATTTCTATGCTTGAGTTTCTGAGAGCAATGAAAACCCTAGGTCGAGAGGGCCGCTTCCGCTTTCTGAATTTGTAGACGGACGGCCACGGGGCTGGTGCCGCCTTCGGAGGCGCGGGCGTTCATCACGAAGCGGTGAGTGAGGACTTCTTTGGATTTCTCGTCAAAGCGCGCATCTAGCCTCTTAAGGTCAGGAACACTTAAATCTTCGAGACGGACTTTTGCAGTCATGCAGTGGCGGACGACGTGGCCCACGACTTCGTGGGCTTCGCGAAACGGTACTCCTTTTTTCGCGAGATCATCCGCAAGATCGGTGGCGTTTGAAAAATCACCTTTCAGCGAATCTTCCATGCGAGCGCGATTGAATTTCGCGCCACTTAACATATAGGCCATGAGGCGAACGGATCCGCGCACAGAATCAAGCGCGTAGAACACGGGTTCTTTGTCTTCTTGAAGATCGCGGTTGTAGGAAAGTGGCAGGCCCTTCATTGTGGTCGCCATTTGTACCAGGGCACCGATCGCGCGGCCCGTGCGGCCGCGAATGAGTTCTGCGACATCGGGGTTTTTCTTTTGCGGCATGATGCTCGATCCCGTTGTGACTTCATCAGAAAGTTCAACGAAGCCATGTTCAGGCGCCGACCAAATAACAAGCTCTTCCGATATTCGCGAAAGATGGATCGCCACAAGACTTAAATCGGCTAAAAGCTCGAACGCAAAGTCGCGGTCGGAAACTGCGTCCAAGGAGTTTTCCGAAGGGCGATCAAAGCCTAAGTCAATTGCTACGGCTTGGCGATCAAGTGGAAACGAGGTACCTGCAAGTGCTGCGGAACCTAAAGGAAGCACCAAGCAGCGCTTCATCCATTGGTCTAAGCGTTTGCGGTCGCGGTCAAACATCCAAAAGTAGGCGAGAAGGTGATGAGCGAGACTAACTGGCTGCGCATGTTGAAAGTGTGTAAGGCCTGGAAGCATGGTTTCTGTTTCAGGCTTTGCGACATTTAAAAGTGTGGTTTCAAGCTGATGAAGCTCATTTAAAAGCGCTTGGCCTTCACGCGCCAGTGTCAGCCGAAAGGCAGTAGCAACTTGGTCATTGCGACTTCTTGCGGTGTGAAGTTTGCCGGCCACTGGTCCAATCGCGGCCTTTAAGCGAAGTTCGATGAAGCTATGCACATCTTCGACGTCTTGAGGAAAAGGGTTTTCGCCTTTTGCCAGGGCCGCTGCGATTTCTGCGCGAACGACACCGAGGCCTTTTGCGATTTCAGCGGCTTCATCCGAAGTGATGATGCCTTGTTTGCCTAGCATTTTCGCATGAGCAATCGAGCCATCGATGTCAGCTTCCCAAAGACGCCAGTCGATACCAATCGAGGTCGAAAATGAAATCACATCGCGGGTGGGCCCAGTTTCAAAGCGGCCGCCCCAAAGCTGTTTCTCATAGGCAGCGCCCTTCGGTCCCGCTTGAGGGGCCGAAGAGCCTACTGGTTCGCCTGATTGGTTGCTGCCGTTAGACATCAACTATTTCTTCCCGTGTTTTTCGGAAAGTGCCAAGAACATGCGCGCTTGAAGACCAAACATTTTTACGGACCCTGTGCTTTCGCGTTGGTCAAAGGTCGTCGTATCAAAAGACGCGAGGTCTTCTGAGTAAAGCGCCCACTTGCTTTCTCGGCCAGTGACTGTCGCAACGCCTTTGTAAAGCGACATACGAACGTCACCGGTGACGCGTTCTTGAGTCTTGTTGATGAACGCTTCGAGATCGTCTTTGAACGGATCCCACCATAGGCCTTCGTACGCAAGTTTCGACCACTCTTGATCGATAACTTTTTTGAAGCGTTGTTCGTCACGAGTCAAAACAAGGGCCTCAAGCGCACCGTGCGCTTTTAATAAAACAGTCGATGCTGGGCATTCGTAATTCTCACGGACTTTAAGTCCCAGCATTCGGTCTTCCATTACGTCGATGCGGCCAATGCCGTTATCGCCCGCGATTTTATTCAACGCGATCACTAATTTTGAAGGCCCCATTTTTTCGCCGTTCAAAGCAACAGGCACGCCTTTTTCAAACGTCACCGTCAATGTCGATCGTGTGTTAAGAGCGTTCTCCGCTGACTTCGTCCACTGGAAGATTTCTTCTGGCGGTGCGAAGTTTGGCTCTTCTAAACGGCCGCCCTCTACGGACCTGCCCCAAAGGTTTTCATCAATCGACCAGATCTTGTTCAGCGACTGTTGAATAGGAACATTGTGTTTTTTCGCGTACTCGATTTCCCAAGTTCTTGTGAGATTCATTTCGCGAATAGGAGCATGAATCACTGCATCTGGCATCAGCGCACGAATAGTGTATTCGATGCGGTACTGATCGTTACCTTTTCCAGTGCAGCCATGGGCGAAAGCTTTTGCGCCTAGCTTCTTTGCCACTTCAACCGCCTTCGCTGCGATGATAGGACGCGCGATCGATGTGCTCATTGGGTAGCCTTGGTATTCGCCGTTTGCTTTTAGCGAAGCGAAGCAGAAGTCGCGCGTGAATTCTTCTTTCGCGTCGACCGTGAAATGTGTCGTCTTCATGATCTTCGCTTTTTCTTCGGCTTGATCAATGTCTGCTTGTGGCTGACCGACGTCGACAGTGACCGTGATCACTTCTGTATAGCCGTATTCTTCTTTCATCATCGGAATACAGATCGAGGTATCCAGTCCTCCGGAATAGACGAGGACGACTTTTCCGCCTTTGGCGGCAGGGATTGTTGGTGTGCTCATGGTCGACTTCTCCGCTTTCTTTCAGTTGCCTGTAAGTTACCTGTGCGCAATCTGTTCGCACATATTTATGCAAGTATCGCTTGACTTATGCAGGAAATCAAGGATAATAATGCACATAGGTGCATAAATTTGCGCAAAATCTGTGCATCAGATTTGCTAACACGGTAGTGCGATTTAGTGAATTCTGGCTAGTAGGCCGTTGAACGAAAGTGGAGAAAAAATGTCAGTCGAGATGTCAGCTAACTCAAATCTAACCAATGAGAAAGTCGCGATCCTCGGCGCCCGTGGTTATTCGGGAGCTGAGCTTGCTCGATTGTCATTACGACATCCCAAGATGGAACTGGCGGGCCTTTTTGCGACTCAAATTTTCGAAGCAAAAGACCTTCTGCCCGAACTTGCAGGGAGTACTGCGACCTATTCCTCGAATGGAGGAAGTGCCGTTTCTGGTCAGTCGATGGTGGAATTTGGTGAAATCTTGAATTCTGCCAAAGCTCCGTTTTCGACGGTGTTCTTAGCGACTCCCGCGGAAGTTTCTTTAGAATGGGCGCCGAAGATTTTGAAAAAAGGCATTCGCGTGATCGACGTTTCGGGTGCTTTTCGTTTGAAAGGACAAAGCGAAGCCGATTCGAAAGCTTTGTTTTCGAAATGGTACTCGATGAATCACACGGAGCTTGGGCTTGTGCAGGAGGCTGATTATGGCCTCGTGCCTTTGGCGTACGGTGTTCCGAAATCAGGACTCGTTGCGAACCCAGGTTGCTACGCAACGGCTACCTCACTCGCACTTATTCCACTTTATAAAGCTGGCCTCGTTCGTCTCGATACCGTTTCTATTGATGCAAAGTCGGGGACGACGGGTGCTGGGAAAAAGGCAGAAGAGCGGTTACTTCATGCTGAAGTCGATGGCGGATGTTTGCCGTACCGAATTGGGCGGCACCAACACGAGCCCGAAATTTCGGAAACGGTCGCGCACTTTGGTCTGGGCAGTCGAAAAAAGTCTTCGGATGTTAGTTTTTCGTTTGTTCCGCATTTACTGCCGGTTCGGCGTGGCATCATCGTTTCTGTCCATGCACGATTAAACCCAGGTGTGCAGGAAAAAGACGTGAGCGATATTTTCGAATCCATGTACGGCAAGTACCCCTTGGTACGCCTCGCTTCGCTGAATAAAGGCGAGACGTCGGATTTGGTGCTTCGCAGAGTGGTGGGTTCGGCGCGAACCGTCATCGCTTGGCACGTGCGAGGAGATCAACTGATTGTCTTTTCACTGATTGATAATTTGTTAAAGGGTGCAGCTTCACAAGCTGTCGAAAATTTTAACCGTTTCTGCGGCCTCAATGTTGAGACCGGACTTTCTGAAAGAGAGGGTGTGCTATGATGACACCTGGACCAGGCATCGCAAGGACTCCGTTACCAATTGGTTTCACTGCATCGGGTGTGAACTGCGGCGTGCGTCGCTATCGCCCAGATTTGGGTTTGATCATTTCTGATCGTCCCGCAGTTGGCGCAGGTGTCTTCACAGAAAACCGCTTCGCAGCAGCGCCCGTGCACTATTGCCGATCGATCCTTCCATCGACGTCGATCCGCGCGATTGTAACAAACTCTGGCCAAGCCAATGCGGCCACGGGCCCAGAAGGTGTTGAGAACAACAAGCAATTGGCGTTTGAAATCGCAAAAGAGCTTGAGTGTTTTCCGCGCGAAGTGCTTGTCGCATCCACAGGTGTCATCGGGCCACAGCTTGATATGGCGAAAATTATTCCTGCGATCCCGGAACTTGTCGAACGCGCAACTGATACGGCAGAAAATTTCTCGCTCGCGATTTTGACCACAGATCTTGTGCCAAAAACGGTCACGACCGAACTTCAGCTTTCGGGCGGAGCAGTGCGAATCACAGGAATCTGCAAAGGCTCTGGCATGATTCACCCGAATATGGCGACCATGCTTGGTTACCTTTTGACGGACGCAGAAGTTCCTGCAGCGAAAGCACAGGCGCTTCTTAAAGATGCGACCGATGTCAGTTTCAACATGATTTCTGTCGATGGCGATTCGTCGACGAATGATGCTGTGTTTTTTATGGCTAACGGCGCGTCGGGTGTCGCGATCAAGACCATCGAAGATGAAACGAAGTTTCAAGCAGCTCTTCGCGAGATTTCAACACTACTTGCACAGTCGATTGCGATTGACGGTGAAGGTGCGACGAAACTTGTGGAGATCCGCGTGAAAGGTGCGCCTGATCTTGCGACCGCTCGTCGAGCTGCCAGAGGCGTTACTGTATCTCCGTTGGTGAAAACAGCGATGCACGGGGAAGATCCAAACTGGGGCCGCATCATTGCGCGCCTTGGCGCCGAGCAAGTTCCGGAAGTGGCGCTTTCGCGGCTGACGTTAACGATGCAAGGGGTTTTGCTTTTCGGAGAAGGCCGACCGCAGCCTTTTGAAAAGTCAGAAGTGAAGCTTCTTTTAAAGAAGTCGAAAATCTTGGTCGAAATCGATTTGCGATCGGGTGGCGACGAGGCGACGGCTTGGGGCTGTGATCTTTCTAAGAAGTATGTCGATATCAATACGGAGTACACGACGTGACCGATAAATCAGCGCCAAAAGCCGCACCTGTCTCGCATGACGTTCTTGCAGCACTTGGCTATGTGAAGCAATTCGCAGGCAGCACCATTGTCGTAAAGCTTGGTGGATCGATTCTTCAAGACGATGGCCTTTTGGCAAAGATCTGCGAAGACATCGCGATGGTTCGCGCAGTTGGAGTTAGAGTCGTGATTGTTCATGGTGGAGGTCCTGCCATCAATGAAGAACTCACGCGCCGTGGAATGACGTGGGAATTTGTCGACGGCCTTCGGGTGACAACACCTGAAATGATGGCGGTCATCGAAACGACTCTTTGTGGTCTAGTAAACCGCCGCATTGTGCGTGCGCTAAACTACACAGGTCTTCGCGCTGTCGGTTTCTCGGGGATGGATGCAGGGACCCTGATTTGCAAACAGGCCGACAGGCGTCTTCAGCTGGTCGGCGAAATTGAACGCGTGAACACGCAGTTGATCGACGATGTGTTGATGATGGAAGACGAACTGGGTTTTCGCGGAATTCCTGTCGTTGCCCCAGTGGGCGCAGGTCGCGACGGGCAGTCTTACAACATAAACGCCGATTGGGCCGCAAGCCGAGTTGCGAGTTCACTTGGCGTTACGAAAATGCTTTTTCTAACTGATCAAGACGGAATTCTTGATGCTAATATGAAGTTGATCCCAGAACTAGACGCGGGCGAAGTTGAACAGTTGATTGAAGACGGTGTCGTAAAAGGTGGGATGCTTGCCAAGGCGCGCACGATTTTGCACGCGATTCAAAACAAAGTCACAGATGTGCACATCATGAATGCCCGTCGTCCGCATGCTATTATTGAAGAGCTGTTCACCGATCACGGTGTCGGAACGGTTTGCCGTTTGCGATCCCGCGGCCAAAGCGTAAAAGGGTAAGGTTTCATAAATGCCAAGCCCAACCCCCAAGTTTAAATCGAAGCACTTTTTGACCGGCACAGAGCTTTCTAAGTCTGAACTGTTGGAACTACTGTTCTTGGCTGAAAGCTGCAAAGAGCAACGTCTTGCGGGATTTCGTCGGGACGATCTTCGAAATCAGAATGTGGTTTTACTTTTTGAAAAACCGTCGCTTCGAACACGCGTTAGTTTCACAGTCGCGATCCAAGAACTTGGTGGGTCGGTACTTGAGCTTGATTCGATGGGGCGGAAAAAAGAAGACCCCGAAGACACCATTCGAGTTCTTGCGGGCTATTGCCATGCAGTGATGGTGCGAACACATGCGCACTCGATTTTAGAACGTATGGTCGCGAAATCGCCAATCCCAGTGATCAACGGGTTAAGCGACACGCATCACCCGTGTCAGGTTCTGGCAGACCTTCAAACGCTGATGCAGCGATACCGCGATCTTGGGGGCTTGAAGCTTTCGTACGTAGGCGATGGCAACAACATGCTGCATAGCCTTTTGCTTTTGGCCCCCGTTGTGGGCGTTGATGTGCACTATGCATGTCCCGCAGGTTACGAACCAAGTTCGTTGGTCGTTCGTCAGGCGAAAAAGCGCGCGAAAGATGCAGGTCGCCAGGTCGTCGCACATTCCAGTCCGATTGAAGCTGTGAAGTCTGCGAACGCTGTCTACACGGACGTTTGGACCAGCATGGGGTTTGAACAGGAAGAAACAGATCGCGATAAAGCGTTTCAAAGTTACCAGTTAAATGAAGAGCTTTATGCACACGCAGATCCCAAAGCCGCGATCATGCACTGTATGCCGATGATCAAAGACAAAGAAATCACGGCGAGCTTGGTTGAGCATCCGAATTCAGTTTTGTTTCAGCAGGCAGAAAACCGCATGCACGCACAAAAGGCTCTGCTGGTTGGACTTTTAGGTAAATAGGCGAAAAGTCGCACCTCAGGGTGCGCAATGGAACGGAGGCGGGCAAGTGGAAAAAAGAATCGACATGCAGTCACGTCTCCAGGCGCTTAAAAAACTTCTCGTTAAAGAGGACGCCAGCACTCAAGATGAACTTCGCGAGGAACTTGAAAAGCTTGATTATGAAGTTAATCAATCGACGATCTCACGCGACCTTAGAAAGCTTGGTGCGATCAAGGTCATCGATCCAACTGGGCGCACTGTTTATCGCCTCGCGGAAGAGGTCGCGCCTCTTCGAACGCCCACCGGACTTGGGTCGTTGATCACCGACATTCAACACAATGGCATGATGGTTGTGGTTCATACAACGCCTGGCTCGGCTTCTTTGGCCGCGAGATCAATCGATCACAATCGCCTGGCACTTGGAGTGATCGGGACAATTGCTGGCGACGACACAGTGTTTGTCTGCCCTCGCCAAACCAAAGACCTTGATGCTGCTGTTAAAAAAATCGAGCGCCTTTTGAGCGGCGCAGATCAGGCTTAGTCGAGGTTAGCGCAGCAAAATTTTTTGGAATAACCTTTGTTTTGGCATTGATTCATTAGTTACTTTGCAAACGCGTTTACGATTCCTATGAATGAAACAGAAAGTACGTGGCCCATTTCGGACAGATCGTATTGGTCTTTTCCCATTTTTTCTACCAATCGACTGGCCAGCAGGTCTTTCAGGTGGTGATAAAACTGACCTTGCGACAGCTCTGTTGACGCTAAAATTTCTCTCTGTCCCATCGGCCCTTTTCGAATAAGCGTTTTTATTATTTTGAGTTTTTCAGGAGACGAGAAATTAGCAGAAAAACGCGCCGTTACATCTGAATCGGCTCTTTCAATAAACTCCGAGAATTCATTATCACTTTTAAATCCTCCGCAACCACTCCATCGAGCCAATCGACGAGGATTTTGAGACGGAATCGCTATACCTGTAAACATCAATCCTTTTGAGAATAGTGCCCCGTACTTCTGCATGAGCTTGTCTAAGTCGCTAGCTAGCTCCTTTTCGGTCCCGCTCGATTTTTTCTTTGAAGGCGCAATATTCATCGCCGCTTCCAATGACGCGAGTCTGTTTTCCAATTCGGTCAATTTCGATTTACTCACCCTTGGCTCCGCTATGTAATTATGAAATTACGTAACTGCGTAATATGTTCGAAGGGCCGTCGCAACCGGTTTTTTGAAGTTGCGCTATTCCTTTTTGCAGATTGCTGAAGTGCAGAATTATTCTAATTTTGAATATTTCGCTTGCGGTGGGTTTCGGTTCACTTTCCTGGCTGATGTTACCAGGACGAACTAGCTGACTGGTACTGTCGGAAAAGTGCTATTAGCTTCATAGCCATATCGATTCCGTCGTCGCGGGTACGACCGCGACGTAAAACTTTAGATCGCGTGGCGAGCGGTAGGACGCAAATTTTTTGTGCTGAAAATCGGTGGTATTTCGATCTTCGAAATCTGAAGGAGGTCAATTGTGGCGAACTTGAAAAATCTAACCGATCAAGAACTTGATATCGCGGCGGTGGGCGCAGCAAAAAATGAACGTTTGGCTTTAGTTGACGTGCTTGCGCACTTGGCCGAAGTCGATCGTCGAAAGTCCTTTAGCCCGCGTTTTGAAAGTCTTGTCGCCTACGCCATTGGCCTTCTTGGCTATGACTCGAAGTCGGCTTGGAGAAGAGTGAGCGCTTTGCGACTGATGCAAGAGGTTCCGGAAATTACTCCTGCCATCGAAAGTGGCAAGCTTGATCTCACCAAAATTGTTCTGGCACAAAATCACTTCCGCATTGAAGCGAAGGCGGCGTTGGCTTTGCCCGCGGCGGAAAAAATGGAAGTTCTTAACAGCATGATGTCGAGATCTTCACGCGAAGCAGAGCGAGATCTCATCTTGAAATCAAGTGCGCCACAAAAACTGAAACGGCCCGATGTTGTGAAGCCACTAGTGGGCCATTTAAACGAAGTCCGGCTGGTCTTATTGGACGAGGATCTTGCGCTTGTTCGAGAACTTAAGGGTCTGCTTGCGCACAAGATTCCGAACGCCTCGGTCGGCGAAGTCGTAAGTTCGGCACTCAAGGCCGCAGTCGCTGCGATTAAGAAAGAGAGATCGGGCGACGGCAAAATCCGCCGCGCAGCGCGCGAACCTATTCGATCTGAGGAAAGTACTCGACGTCCGGGCGCTTCGTTAAAAAGGAAAGTCTGGAATCGCGCGGATGGAAAATGCGAGATGTGCGAGTCGCGCTTTGCTTTGGAATATGATCATCGTGTTCCGTTTGCCATGAGTGGGAAGACCACGTTTGAAAATCTCAGACTACTGTGTCGAAGCTGCAATCAGCGCGAGTCGATAAAGATCTTTGGCCCGCATGAAGCCCGTCGGCGCGACACGACGGGTACTAATTTGATTGTGCAAGTCGGCGTTTCATAGATCGAATTTTGGCTTCGTGTCTTCGTAAGACAGGAGACTCAGCAATCAAGAAAAGTCGAAATTTGAACTAATCAGCGGCAAGCCAGTCTGTGCTTGGAAATATTTAAAGTTTTTCACGACTTTTGGGTCGTGATCTTCGTTTTGGAAATCGTTGTGGTAGAGAATGATGTCTTTTCGTTCGTCGACTCTATGTGCGATAGCCATGGAAAAAGTGTTACCATCTACCAACTGCGAACGCTGCAATCGGAAGCCCTGATACTCTTGCGGTGACGCCTCGAAGGAATTGAACCATTCTCGCCCCAATGAGATCACAGGAAAGGGAATCTGATAGGATGTTTTGACCATGTTCTGGTCCATCTTAATTTGGTACCTCAAAAATAAGTAGTTGAGTGAAAGCATTAAAAAATATGCGCCGAAAACAGCAAGGAAAAGCATCCCAATCAGATTACTGAATCCATTCTTAGAGTCGGAGATAGCCAATAAGACAACGCCAACAAAGAATCCAATTGAAACGAGAAACAAAAAAAGTCCCTTAACTGGTGACTTTCTGTAGGTGAAGCTGATCGGATATTCGCACGTTACCTCAAATATACTGGGAGGCACTTGCGGCGCGTTTTTCGCCGCTTTTCGCTGCATAGCCAGAAGCAAAACTGCAACAAACGCTACGGTTAGCCCCAATGAAGTTAACATTCCAAAACGATACTCCATCTTGATTGATTTCCAATCAATCTTTCGGAATCTCAATGGTGGGGGAAGGCGTCCTGTGCCCTCTGGTCAGTCGAGCGAGCAGCTTTCCCGCTCGTCAATGACTCTAGGCTTAGAGATTACTTTGCGGAAGCGGCTTTCGCCTTCGCGGGTTGCTTCAGAGCTAGAACTTTAATCTGAGCACCGGGCTGAATCTTTTGTTCCATTAAGTATTTCACGACTGCGACAGAAACGTTGTCGCCGACGGACACAACTGTGGCCTCCGCAATCGGTGTCGTCGTGAGTGGAATCTTGTACTTGAGGCGTGTGTAACAAGCGGCACCTTCCCAAGCATAGTGAAGGTTTGTGACATGGAACGTGTCGCCAACTTGGATGCCTGCACGGTAGCCACCGCGGAAAGCGATGTGAGTGTCATTGTTTACGATCTCAGGATCATAGATCACGCGCGATTCCCATACTTCGTTCCAGTCGCGATTGACCGATAACAAAACTTTGTAGCGATCGACAATTGCATCAAGCCCAACATCCATTGCGCTGCGAATAACGTCGGTGATCGGTGTGTTGAAAAAGAAATTGAGACCAATTGGTACACCTGGAACGAAGTCGATTCCGAATGCGACGCGTGACTGGTGCGCAACTCCGTCACCAATCGTGATCGCTTGTTGTGAAAGTGGATCGTCTGTTCGAAGTCCGATTTCCAACCGGCTTTGTTCAAAGTTGATTCGGCCGCCAACGCCGCCAGCAACATCGCCACCTGCATTGTACCCGATTCCGATCCCGCCGCCGCCTGTGGCTTCAAAGGAAATCACCTCGCCACCGAGAAGTGCTTGCGGAAGATCATAAAGACATGCTGGAAGTTTTGTTACTGCCGATGCTGTGGCTTTACCTTCGACTACTTCACGTTCCGACATTCCGCCCGAGAGAAGAGAGGCTCCCTCGATACGCGTGGATTTCAATAGACCATAACGATCAAGCACGGAAACGTCTTTTCCTGAAACTAGGCCGCTTGGAGCAGCTTCGCCACTCGATGCATCGTCGGCTTTCATAGTTTTAAAAGATCCGCCCGTGCTAAGAAGACCAAGCGACGAAGGAACTGGATTTCCTATAACAAAGTGATCGTGGTTAATGACCTGGCGGTAAAACAAAGAGTTGGCAACGTAGGGGAAGTCTACTGATTCTCCGTTTGGTAGTTTAACCATGCGGCCCTTCAGAGCACCGATTTCGATATCCATCTTTAGAACTCGCGCCGACTCAGGCTTTTCTTCGCAACCTTCGTTGCCCATCGATAGTCCAGCAATCATCATCAGAGGGATCAAGCCTTTGATGCCGAGGGTAGCCGCGTGAGTTCGTTGTTTCGATGTACGAGTCATCGTTCTTACTCCTTTGGTCGCAAGATGTATGTCTTGCCACGAGCTACCTATCGGACCTCCGTCGCCAGACTAAAATCTCTTTCTGTGGTCTGGGAACCTCGCGTACGGTCTAGGTATTTTCACTCCTGGTTCGAACTGAGGCGAGCTAAGTCGTTGGAAATGTTTGATATCGTAGAAAACAGCAGAATTGCTTGGCCAAAGTCCTGAGTAGACTTTCGGCAGAACTCCACGAGAGTGTGCGAACACTAGTCAGTTTTTTGAAAATCTGAATCCGATAGCAACGGAACTTTCCAGAAATCCAGACCGAGGACCTGTCGAAGCTGTACTCAACGTTGATCAATTTTGATGAAAAGACTCTTCATTCGTCGAGGCTCCCGGGGCATTTCAAAATCCCAATCAGGACTTGGAGTTCTTTCGAGAGTGACTAACTTTTTTGTTTGGCGAGCGAACTCATTGGCGAACTTTGTCGTTCGTTGGACGAACTCTTGGTGAGTCCACGTCTCATAGTTAGTGGAAATCAGAATGCGCCCACCTGGCGCAGTCACCTGCGTGCAATGCGCAAGCAGACTTTCTAATTCAGTCTCGATTCGAAACACGCCGCTATCGGATCTTGAAAAAGAAGGTGGATCGCAGACAACAAGATCAAACTGAAGATTTTTCTTTGCTGCCCACTTCAAGTATTCACGAGAGTCCATTGCACGAAATTCGTATTTCGGTAGTAAAGGATCGAGGTTGTTAAGAATGAAATTGTCTTTGGTCCATTCTAGAAACGCACGGCTCAAATCGACGCTGACAACGAGCTCTGCGCCTGCGCGTGCCGCCGCGACTGAAAAACCACCTGTGTAGCTGAAAAGATTAAGTACTCGTCGAGGGGAATTCTGTAAAACCCAGCGGCGATTGGCGCGCTGATCTAGAAACAGTCCAGGCGATAGGCCAGAGTCCCGGCGAAATTGAAAACGCATTTCCTCTTCGTTCGCAATCCAGCGGACAGGAAGGCTTGCTTTGGAAAGAGCGGTCTCTTCCTTTGCGGATCCAGTGCTCAGGTTTCGTCCGCCTGCACCTCGGTTTGACCGGTGCTGTAGGTACCAGTCTTCTAGTTTCAGGATTCCGGCAAGCTTTGTAACTCTCGCAAGATCTGCATCTTGAAAGACGCTGCTCATTTGCTTTGGATTTCCGTACCAGTGGAAATGCGTGATCTCCCCAAGTCGGTCGCAGCGTAAATCTATGCCACCTAAAATAGAATCGGAGTGGATTTCCCGACGAGTCTCCGAAACGAAAACTTCCATCGTGCGCAAGCTTCGATGAAGCCGCTCGCGCCGTTCGATCGCTTGAAGCCAAGAAACCAGTTGTCGATCATTTAAGAGTTCAAGATCACTGAACCAGCGAGGTAGTGGCGAACGCGCTTTAATTTCCAAAGGCGCGCCCGCAACTGTCACCTTTGCGTCGAGCTCTGCGGCGTGGAGGCAAAGAGTCGGGAAGGCGGTACCGCCGTGATCAGCGTCGCCAAGAATCGCAAGTCCAGCGGTCTCGGCGTGAAGCCTTATCTGGTGCGGCTTTCCAGTTTGCGGAAGTGCTTTCCATAATGCGAAGCTTCCGTGCTGTAGAACGAGTTCAATGATGGTCACCGCATTCACTGGTTCTATGTTCGTAGCCGCATGAGAAACGTACTGGGGGCCGGTTTTTGCCTGGCTTCCACCGCCACTTTTAACTCGTGCGATATGGCTTTCGATTTCCGTTCCAGATTCAAACCCGCGGCGAGGCTTTCGGTCGGTGACAAAATAGTAGGTTTTCTTTACGTCCCGAGACTCCAGAGCGTTGGCGAGAGAAGTCGTTAGCTCGGCGCTATCGGGATTTCCCTGCTGAACGGCTAGCAATACTCCGGACGTTCCGACGTCGAGACGGTGAACGGGGTTAAGTGCTTTTCCGGATCGATAGCCAAGATGTTCGAGGAAGCCATCATTTGGTTCTAGATGAAGGCGTTTTGTTTCATCCGCTGAAAGAGACGTGTGGGTGGTGCACCCGGGAGGCTTATCAAGGATTTTCAGCATTGGCTTCTTGAACGCTTTTTTGGCGGCATTCAGGGCAGGTGCCATAAAGTTCAAGTACGTGGGAAGTTAAAAGAAAGCCAAATCGCGATGCGACTTTTTCTTGGAGGCGTTCGATTTCCCCATTTTCAAACTCGACGATTTTGCCACACGTTGTACAAGTTAAGTGATCGTGGTGATCTTTAGCGGCCCATTCGTATCGCGCTGGCATGCCACCCATTCGAACTTCAGTTACAAAGTCGGAATCCGTCAGCGTGCGAAGAAAGCGATAAACGGTGGCAAATCCAATTTCGGGATTTCGCTTCACAACGGTTTCAAACACATCTTGCGCTGTGAAGTGACTAGGTCCACCTCGTACGACATCGAGAATATCCAGCCGCTGTTGAGTTACTTTAAGGCCAAGATCTCGAATAACTTTCTTCCCGGGTACCGCGGGCTTTCTTACTCTTGGTGTACCATTACCGCTACCAGTTGCGAGGCCAGCTGTGGAAACGGGCAGTATGAGAGGCGGATTTTTGTTCATCCGTTCGTCTTAGGGGCCTTCGCAGCCCCGGTCAACAGATGAGAATTGATTTCAATTACATTTGAATGTTAATTCGATCTCGGATCGCGCTTTGAAAAGAGTCGGTATGAAACGGCATGAGAAACAACAAAAGGTGTTCAAGACCCGTTCGAAGGCTTCTGCGGGTAGCTGGCTTCTCGGGGCTTTCAAAAAACTGTAAAAACGACGACGACGTAATTAGGACCGTATCGCTGATCATCTGCATTTCACGCGGGTCATTAATTTTCCGCATGACGCCTTCTTTCACCCATTGCGCATACATCGCTTGGAGAAGACGCATTGTTTTCGAGATGTGTGTCTTCCAACGCTTCGCGAGATTCGGATCCTTTCGGCGCAGGTGGTACATTTCTCTGTGGAAAAACCGGTACTTCCAAAACACTTCGTAAGATCGCTCGATCAATTCTGAAGGCGTGGACGGAAGCGTCGAACGAGAAGCTCGAACCGGTGCCGGTTTCCATACTTCGTAGGTTTCGCTACACATCATTTCGAACAACTCGTAGATGATTTCTTCTTTATTTCTAAAATGAAAATAAAGGTTTCCAGGAGAAATTCCCAAATGTTGGGCAATGTGATTGGTGGTGACTGCCACGACGCCTGATTGGTTGAAGAGGTCGATGCTCGAAAGCAAAATGCGTTCACGATTGCCGGTCTTCTTTTTTGGGATGGCTGTTCTCAATCCAATAGGCAGTGGGGCGATTGATTTCGAGATCTCCATAAAGTCCTCCAGATACATTCTTCGCTGGGCGCGCGCTGCAGCCGGATTCGTAGTGGCAAGTCGAACTTCATACAAGTCGATTTATTGGGATTTGCCAGAAGACTGCCGGTATTGAAAACCGGTTACTCTAGCGAATGGAGCACAAGCTCTAGAGCTGTGTTTCATATCGCGAATTCCGACCGAAAGTTTGCCAACTGGGAATTGAGGCGAGAAAAGGTCAGCACATATAGATCCCCAGCCGCCGGTGACGGCACTCGTTTGCGTCACGAAAGGCAATCGAGCTTCGGTGCCGGCGGCTACCCCTACCTGAGATTCAAGAAACTTCAATTTATATAAAAAAAGCCCCGATGTTTTAAACATCGAGGCGGTTCAGGCAGCGGCGTTCCCTTAGGATATGATTCCAGCTCGTTCGAGTCGCTGAATACGCTCTTCCAAAGTCGGATGCGTTCGAAAGAGAGCCGCAAGACCCGGCTTCGTGGCCGAGATTTTCATCGAGGCGAAAGCTGGCTGCTGTTCAGTTTGCGCGGCAACCTGGTAATTCCGCTCGGTCACCTTCTGCAAGCTTCGCAAAGCTCCAACCATTGCATCTTTGCCGGCGTACTTCGCTCCGCCTTGGTCAGCTCGGAATTCTCGTTGACGCGAGAACCACATGACGACGATCGATCCAAGTAACATGAACACCATTTCAAGTACGAACACGGTCACCATGTGAGCAATCGGGCCAAGGCCCGCACCTTCGCGGTCGTCGTTTCCTCGAAGGAAGTTTGAAATCGCATACGCAACGATCCGAGCAAGGAACATCACGAACGCGTTCACGACACCTTGGATCAGCGTCATGGTTACCATGTCGCCGTTAGCAATGTGGGCGACTTCGTGGCCAATGACTCCTTCGACCGCGCGCTTATCCATTTGATGCAAGAGACCGGTTGAAACTGCGACCAGCGAATTGGACTTCGACGGCCCAGTCGCAAATGCATTCACCTCTGGAGATTCATAAATGCCAACTTCTGGCATCTTCGGAAGGTTCGCCGCGCGTGCATACCGGTGAACCATATTGACGACTTCACGTTCCTGTAGGTTCATTGTGTTGGGATCGATAACCTTTACACCCATCGACCACTTCGCCATTTTCTTCGAAATCAGAAGACTGATAAAGGCGCCGCCCATACCCCAGATTAAACAGAATCCGATGAGTGAACCGATGTTCAGACCGTTCGCTGAGAGGTAAGGTTGAATGCCGAGCGCCGACGTGACGATCGAAAGCGTCCCCACCACCAGGATGTTGACCATTAAGAAAAGTGTTATTCGTTTTGCCATCTGCATGTAGAGCCTCCGTTGCAGTACTTAGTTACATCCACAAATATACAGGACTTCGATTGTTTCTCAAAATTGATATATTTTAGATTTCAGTTTGTTTTAAACAAAGTAAAACTCTTGGCTAGTTGAGCTGCGATGGGGTTTTCGACCTTGCGCGAGCTGGTGATCAGCCAGAACTCCTCTGACACGTTGTCCAACTTGCCGATTTTCACCAAAGACTTTTCGCGTACCAGTTCACTTGCCTCTGAATCTGCGATTGGAATTAAGCCGACGCCCGACGTACCCAAAAGTTTCTGCAAGCTAGAATCTTGAGTTTCGGCGATCGGGATGATCGAGATTCGAGCCATTCGAAAATAGTGTTCAAGATCGTGACGAAGTTTCGAATGATAGGTCGGTAAAACGAAATTCTGCCCAGATAGGCTTTCTGGGAACTTTTTCACAAGGCCTCGGAATTTGGGCGCGCCATAAATAGAAATTGGAATTTTACCGATTGGCCGAACCGACACTTTCCCGCTCTCATCGAGCGCCGGAGGTGCGTTGGCAAGAACAAGATCTAAGCGATGGGCTTGCAGTTCGCGAAGAAGCTCGTCGCCCTTGCCTTCAAGGATTGAAACTGTGCACGGGCCGGCGGCATATGCAGCCTCTGTCAATCGAAGTGTGAGATGTTTAGGTACGCTGTCGAGCGCTCCAATTTGAACGTGAGTTTTTCCGCTACGTGGTGATCGATCTTGAATCGCCTCGACCATTTCTGCGCCCATCCGAAAGATCTCGGAGGCGTACTGCAGAGCTATTTTTCCGGCATCAGTCAACACCAGACGTCGATTGCGCCGATCAAAAAGAGGACGACCCACAGAATCTTCAAGATGTTTGAGCTGGGTCGAAAGTGTTGGTTGGCCCAGTCGCAATCGGGCTGCTGCACGGGCGATACTTCCTTCACTTGCGATGACCCAAAAGTAGTACAAGTGATGATAGTTCAACCACTGTGATGCGGTGACAGGCGATGGAACCCCAGAATCGTGATTCACAAATCCTCTCTTCAACTAGCGAACAAAAGTTTACACACAAGAATGCTTTGCAGGAATAGATGTCCGTAGGCAAAGATGACCACCGTCGTTGTGATTCGATTTATCATCCGCCAGCGCGGCTCGTCGGAAGCGAAGTACAGCAGATCTTCGCCCTTTGTTCTTTCATGTAAAAATAAAAAAGCGAAAAGCGTCTCGGCAAGCGTCGTTAGGAAAGTCACAAAAATAAATAGCGCGGCGATCGACGTTTTAGGCTCTGTAAACCAGTCCGAGATTTCGCCGTTCAGAAAAGCGATAGCTATGACAGCTACCAAAAATCCGGCGTGCGCAAGATCGTGCGTGATTCCGTAGCGAGGCGACCAATTAAACCATTTGTAGATCATAAAAAGTTCCAGTGGCCCGCGCACCCACCAACTTATCAAATGCCCGGCGAAAGCGATCGAAAGTGTTGTTGGCCATGCACCAGCGCCGCCCCCGAAAATATTGCCAGCCAGGGCGCACGCAAGAAGAAGCGGCAACACGAACCAAGCCGTGACGGTGTAGGCAAGCCAAAGGGATTTCGGCCAAGAAATATCGCCGCCAACGATATCGCCTTTGTTTTGACGCGCTCGAAACGCGGCGCCACTTCCCAACGCGATGAAAGGAAATAGAATCAGCGCCAGAACGAAGACATTTGCTGTGAGCGTAAACTCTGGGGGCGGTGTCATAGGGACACTTTTGCCTGAGGATTGCCGATCCATCAACACGCGAAAATTTCCCACATGACGTGGCGCGCGAAGGGGTTGTGAATCGCTGCCGGAAAAGTACACTCTGCCCTATGAAAATAGCCGATGCGTCAGCCTCGAACAAATACTTGCTGGTAAACGGTATTCAATCCTTACGCGATTTTTATCTTAAAATGGACCCACGCCTTCCGGTTGGATTCATTCTGTTTACCTACCTCGCCCTCGGAATGACGGTGCTTGGCTTTAATCGAACTCCCATGCAGGCCGCGGTGACCACGATGTCCGCGGCAGCATTAGAGCTATTTTTGGGGCGACTGTTTCGCGGCCGGTGGTTTTTCCCATGGAGTGCCATCATCACGTCGATGGGCTTAAGCATTTTGCTAAACTATTCACACGACTATGCCCTTCTGTTGGTGCCCGTCTTTTTTGCGATCGGCACAAAGTACTTGTTCACATTTAATGGCCGGCACGCTTTGAATCCTGCTCTTGCTGGAGTTGCGTTTTCATTGATTTTATCTCGGGAGCTAATCACGGCAGCGCCAGCGTATCAGTGGATGGGGATCGAATCGATGGCGATATTCATCATCGCTTTGGCTTTGGTATTTGTGATGCCAAAGGCGAATCGCACCTGGCTGGTTGGAAGCTTTTTGTTTTTCTTTACGGTGCAGATTCTATTGCGTTCGGTCATCATGCGGCACCACTTACCATTTGAAACTTTGTTTCTTGGGACACTGACGTCGCCTTCGTTTTTTCTTTTTACATTTTTTATGATCACTGATCCGGCCACTTCACCAAACGCGCGCAGTCAGCAAATCTGGGCTGGTTTTTGGCTGGCGACACTCGATTTGGTTTTGCACCTACGGCACAGCTATTACACATTTTTTTACGCGGCTCTGATTCTGGCTTCCAGCCGACTGATTTTGAATCACTATCGTGCAGCAAAAGCGGAAGGCCTAAGTTTTTGGTGGCGAAGTCGATTTATTGACAGTGGATATTACCGCCAGCCTCTCGCGTTGGGGTTGATCGCAGTCATAGGCGTCGGTGTCTATCAGAAATGGCTCCGCCCAGTCGTCGCGCCGACTCAAACCAGTTGGAAACTGAAAGCTTTGCTCCCTTCTGAAACCGGGATGGATGTTGGAGTACCAAGCGATGAAGTTTACCGTCGCGTCGACCCTCGCGTCGAACATGTAGCAAAATGGGTTCTATCGATTGGCGATGCCTTGGCGACTGGCGATGTCGACGGCGATGGTCGAATGGACGTCTTTGCGACTCAGATGCTGAAAGGTGACGCCGCGAGAAATACTCTGTGGCGAAATGTCTCGAGTGGCCCGGGTGAAGTGAGGTTCGAAAAAGTTGAGATGCCAGCACTTGCCGCAAACACGGTAAGCTACGATCGAGCAGGGTTGGCGCTTGGAGCAACTTTCGTTGATTTTGACAATGATGGAGATCTGGATCTTTGGGTGATGGTGGCTTTCGGTCAATCGCGCCTTTTAAAAAATGAATGGATGGAGTCTGGCAAATTGTCCTTCGTCGACGAGACCGAACAAGCCGGTTTGAAGAACAACACTCGATCAATGGCAGCTGCATGGACCGATTTAGATCGGGATGGACGGCTGGATCTTGTTTTAGCGAACGTGTGGCCCGAGAACCTTCCCGACTATTCTGGTCCAGCGAATCTGAATTTCTTCGACCTCCCGAAACCTGCGTACCCGGGCGATCGGCGAATGTTCGAGTTCATGCACGACTCTTGGCACCTGTCCAACAATGGTGGCGAGAATCTTGTCTTTTTGCAAAAGCAGCCAGGAAAGTTTATTCGCGAGCTCAAGTGGAAACTTCCGGAGACGCGCTGGTCGCTATCAGTTTCTGCCGCCGACTTGAATCGTGACGGTTGGCAAGATCTGTATGTGGCAAATGACTTTGGCCCCGACGATTTGTATTTCAACCTTAAGGGTAAAGGGTGGCAGCGGGTCGAAGGAAAAATGTTTGGGTCTATAGGCCGGGACACTTACAAAGGAATGAACTCGACGATCGCTGATTTCGATCGAAATGGGTGGCTGGACGTCTATGTGTCGAATGTTCACCATTCACTTCAAGCAGAGGGCAGTTTGCTTTGGATGTTTGGTCCCGCTAGCGAAGGAGATGGCTACTTCGGAGTTGAAATCGAGGATGAGGCGACCGCACGAGGAGTCTTAAATGAAAATCGATTCGGTTGGGGAGCTGCAGCCGGGGACCTGGATAACGATGGCTGGATAGATCTTGTGCAAACCAACGGCATGGTCGACGATTCGATCGATAAGCGCTCCAGTGATTGTCCCGACTATTGGTATGTGAACGAAAAGATCGCAAGGTCGGCACCGTCGATACATCGGTTTGCCGACAAGTGGGGTGATATTCGTGGTTCATGCATTTACGGGAAAGAACGGGTTCGTGCGTACTTAAATCGCGGTACTCAAGCGGCTCCGCAGTTTGTGGATGTTGCTGATCAAATCGGTTTAACTGAAACCTCGCCTTCTCGCGCCGCTGCGCTGGTCGACCTTGATCGTGACGGCCGTTTGGATGTTTTGATTGCGAGGCAATTTCAAAGCACGCAAGTTCTGCGAAACGTTGGTGGTACCGAAAGCGATTTAAGTAAGTGGGTCGGGTTGCGACTTGTCGGTGATAGCGAATCGTGCAATCGCCAAGCGATCGGGTCGAGAGTGACTGTTCATGATAGTGGGCATGATACGAGCTCAGAGGGAATGGAGGCCGTCTTGCAAACGCAAGAAGTTCAACTGACGAATGGACTTTCAAGCCAAGGCGATGGTGAGCTTCATTTTGGTCTAGGGAAAATCGCTACGGAGACAGTGAAAGTAGAAGTCGCTTGGTGTGGTCAGCAGGAATCAAAGATTTATCAATTGGCCGTTGGGCAGCGGCACATTATTGAACAGCGACCTGGAAAAGGCACGAAGCGCTTAGCTGGTCCTAGCAAGCAGGGAGATCGGATATGAAAACTGATGGGAAGCGCGCGAAGAATAGTTTCAACGGGCGGCTTTATGGTCGGCTTGTCGATGTCGCTGATGTTCCAGATTCCCAACTTCAACAAATGTACGGAATATTTGAGCGTTATTATGATAATGTCAGTTGGCCGTCTTTTCGAAAAGACTTTCGCGAAAAGTCTCGAGTTATTTTACTTTTTGATCGCCGAACAGGGCTGCTTCAGGGTTTCACAACACTCAAAACTTTTCGCAGTGTTGTTCAAGGAAAGGAAGTTGCCGGGCTTTTTAGCGGCGACACGGTCGTGGAGCGAGAATACTGGGGACAGCCAGCATTGAGAGCGACATTTTTTAGAGCGATGGTTGTTACGTGGTGGGAAAATCTTTTGGAATCGAAAGGTCGGCGGCCCTTTTACTGGTTTTTGATTTCAAAAGGCTACAAAACCTATTTACTACTGACCAATAACTTTCACACACATTGGCCGCGCTACAACGTACCCATGCCCGATCGCGAGCGGGAAATCATGCGGACCTTCGCTCATTCACTTTATCCGGGGCGAGTTGACGAACGCGAGCTGAAAACTTTTGGTCGCGATCCCGGCCGACAGGTTGATCGAGCCATGGTGCTTCCGTTTGATCAAGGTGCGCCATGCCTACGAGAAGAGGTGGCCCCCATCCGCCACGACCTTTTGACGAATCCTAAGATTCGTTATTTTCAAATAGCAAATCCTGGTTGGGAAGATGGCCATGAGCTTTGTTGCCTGGCTCCGATCTCGCCCACTATTTTTGTGCATTTCATCTGGCGTCTTCTTTACAGCACGGCGAAACGAACTTCGGGCTTAGGAAGATCGCGCCGAATGAAACCTGAGATGGGAGTTTCTGGAGTTAATGCTGTTGAAGCAGAGAGCTCCCAACGAGGTCTGACGTGATTGAGAATTTCTTTCGTCCAGCCACGCGCTTTACCCAATCTGAGATCGACGGTAGTCTTGTTCCTCCGGCGGGAATGAGCAGTTTGCGCCAAGTGGACCAAGGCTTAAGAGAAAACTGGTACATCGCATGTCTTTCAAGCGAGCTGGATTCGGCCAATGGGCGGCCGATTTCTAGCGTTGTCTACGAAATGCCGCTCGTCATCTATCGGGACGAACTGAAAATGGCGACCGCTCTTTTTGACCGATGTCTTCATCGAGGCGCGAAACTTTCTGAGGGCACTTGTAAAGCCGGTAAACTTCGATGCCCTTATCACGGTTGGGCTTACGGTGCGCACGGAGAAGTCAGCGAAGTTCCGTCAGAAGGGCCAGATTTCCAAAAAAAGAATTGGCGCGGTCGTTCTCTACCTGTTGTTGAACAAGACGGAGCGGTTTGGGTTTGGACGGGCGATAATGACCCGATGTTGTCGCCGAAAACGGCGCGACCACCTTGGCGTTTTCCTTTCGCGGATTCAAGTGATTGGACCGGCTACTTTATGGTCACTGATTTTGAAAATGAAGTAACTCACTTGGTCGAAAATTTCATGGACGTTCCGCACACGGTCTTTGTCCATGACAAGTGGTTCAGAAGCCGTGCAGAAATGAAAGTTCCAATTACAGTTGAAGTGGGCTCGGGCCGTGTTCTGGTAACCTATGACCAACCGAATGACTCGATCGGTTTTACGTCTCAAATGATGAACCCTAGCAACGAGCCCATGATTCACACAGACGAATTTATTTATCCCAATATCACGCGGGTAGATTATCGATTTGGAAAACGTGGCTACGTCATCAACAGTCAATGCACTCCAATGGGGCGATACAAAACTCGCGTTTACACTTGGATCTCTTATCACCTGTTTTCAGGATTTGTAGGTGGCTTGGTAAACCCTAGAATTCGAGGCGCCATGAACTACTACACTCGCCAGGTGATTGAACAGGACGTCGATATCATGAAAAACCAAGGAAGAAACCTTCAACGGTTGGACGAACAGGGACAAGGCGTTCCGTTTAAATCCACGGCCGCCGACGAACTGCATATCGCGATCGAGCGACTTCGCGAGCTAGGTAAACATCGAGACGAAAAGTTACTAACCACGGCGTGGACGAAAGAGCGAGAGCTGTGGATCTAGAGCTTTTTCCTCAAGATCCGGTGTTGCAGGCAAAGCTTGAAGCCGCGGCGACTGCGGCGATTGCAAAGTCCTTCGATGAATTAAATAGTACAGATGTCGGCGAGCTCATTCACGCGCGTCTCGCTCGCCCCTCGGATGAATTGGAAATTCGAAAACTCTTCGATCGGTACCCGATACAGATGCCCGGTTTTAATTTGATCTATGACCGCTCGCCCGATTTTTTTTCGCTTCTTCGCGCACGAGGATCGGCGTCGGTGGCTCTGACCGGTGGAATGAAGGGAAGTTCTGACCTCATGGGGCTCGGGTCGTTATCAGTTCGTGAAGGTTATCTGAATGGTCGTCGAACTCGAGTGGCCTACCTCGGTGATTTGCGAGTAATCCCGCATCGAAAAACTTTTCGCCTGTGGCGCTCAATGTACAGTCATCTTATCGAAGGGGTCGCGAGTGAACTTGAAGTTGAAAGTTTTTTGACCGCGATTTTGGGTGATAATCAGGTCGCATTGAGAAGTTTAGTTGAACGTCGTAATTCTGAATTTCGGTATGAATCCATTGGTCAACTGAGAATGATCAATCTGTTTAGTGCTTTCGCTCCGATGTCGCTTGCCAAGTCGATCGGTGGTTTTAAAAAGGTCATGCCGTACCACGGTGAAATCGTATCAGATGACGAGTTCTCGGCGTTTTACGAAAAGGAAGCATCGAACCTGAGACAGGGATTGGCTCTTCCTCCGAAATCTGGGACGCCTGTTTTGGTGAGGGACGGGTCGGGGAGGGTGATCTTAGGCGCGCGCCTTTTGACTCCGGACCGAGAAAAAAGAATGCGTGTTGAAAACGCAGGCGTGAAAATGCGCGTTCTACTTAAAGCTGTAGGTCTTTCTGAGGGAGCATCTTTGTCCACTGCCTATTTAAGTTACGTGACGTTTTCACACGGAAGCTCACCGGTTGAACGACGGCATTGCATGGCCGAATTGATTTCAACTTGCTACCGAGAAACAGAATTAAAATCGTTTTTACGCAAGCGATCAATGCTAGTCGTTCCTGACTCAGTTGGGCTCTCGGTTCGCGAACTAGGCGGCAGGATCCATCAGTCGACACGCGTCGAGCTTTTCGAGGTGACCGCGAAAGGACCTGGACCTCGCCTTCAGACCAGCGTTCAAGATGTGGCCTTTGAGATGGCGCTGGTCTGACTCGCGCTTGTCTAAAGTCGAGTTTATCCACATATTGTGAACGTTTTGTAAAGCGATCGACTCACCATTCCGATTTTATTGATGAAGTTTATTTTCTTCATCTTGGAGCGGGCGATGATAAGTCGGAAAATTTTGGTATTGGGACTAAGTGTGTTTTGCACAATGGCGTTGAGCGCGTGTGCATCTTCGACACTTAAAGTGAGCTCGCTTCCCGAAGGCGCCGAAGTCTCAATCATTGCTCCAGATCGTGCGCCGGTAAAAATCGGCAAGACTCCGATCGAAATCGAAAGCCGCGTCTATCCCGAGCTCTTTCAGGATTCGGTTCAGGTGCAGGTTGCGAAAGAGGGACACAGTCCTCTTACAGTTCTGGTGCCGCGACTGCCAATTGGCGGTATTGGTCGCATCAATTTGAATCTTCAACAGTCTGAGCTTCCTAAGGTTTGTCAGGGTCAATCGGATTCCATCAACTTGTTAGCCAAAGGAATCGCGGATTCGGCAAGTCTGGTGCAGCGAAAACGAATGGACGAAGCTATTCGTCTACTCGAGGATCTTTCGTCGAAGTTTGGCACGGTGCCGGTCGTTCACGATCTGCTGGGGAATGTTTACTATCTGCAGCGAAACATGGACCGCGCGCTCGAGTCCTATCGCCGCTCCAATAAATTGAATCCGAATAATATCGACACGATCCGAATGATTGAACGAATTGAACAGATGCAGGGTCGTGGATCGGCAGGAGTTTAGAATGACGTATCCTATTGGAATATTAGTCGCGATTTCCGCGCTTGTTGTTTCGGTGATGCATCTTAACCAAGATGCAAAAACTTTTTGGGACTTCGTCGGTTTCGCAACTGTTTTTGGCGGAACGCTGGCCGTCGCAATCATCACGATTCCGTGGCAAAATCGAAGAATCGTCGCCAGGGCAGTGTTTGGACTATTTGTCCCCGGCCGTCGAAGTAGCTCTTCGATCGTGTCCGATTGCATAGAGTACTTAGCGGATCTCAAATCTGGGTCGGTATTTTCCCAGAGGTCCGAGGGTCTTGCCGCAGAAACAATGCGCGACGGTGCGGAATTGATCTCCCTCGGGTTTACAAAAGATCGGGTTCACGAAATCCTCGAAGAGCGAATTCACCAGGCGTTTGAACGCTATGAATCGGTCGCCAACGCGATCCGGTCGCTAGCGAAGTATCCGCCTGCGTTTGGTCTCGCAGGTACAGTTCTCGGTCTCGTGACGCTTATGAAGGGCGTTTCTGCCGGTGCCGACGCAAAACAAACCGGCGCATTAATGGCGATCGCTTTGATGGCGACGTTTTACGGACTTCTGGTTGCAAACATGATCATTAACCCAGCCGGTGAGCACATGCTGAAGACAGCGAAAGTCGAGCGGAAGAAAGCTGAAATTGCACTGCATGCGGTTTTGCTTCACCTCGATGGCGTCTCCATGTTGGAAGCACAGGAAATTTTAAATTCGTATGTTAACCCAAGTGAGCGTGTGAACGTCATGTCTGGAAAGTTCAACCAAGACGCTGAGGCGGCCGCATAAAAATGGGTGCATTACGATCACGCCCTCGCGGCGAAACATCGGAAGTTGATTCAGACGGAAGCTGGGCGATCAGCTACGGCGACATGATTACGCTTCTTCTGACGTTTTTCATTCTCTTCTTTTCGACGGACTCTGAAAAAGATCGAATGAAGCAGATGGAAAATGCGTTGATGATCAAACTGGATTCAACTGCCAAATTTCGTGGCGAAGCAGCTTTGGCGAAAGCAGAAAATCGCGAGCCCGCTTCATTCGAAGCACCGGAGTTGGTGGGACCAAAACTTTTTGATGCGAAAGTCTATAAGGTCGGAGATCGGCTGATAGTCGAGTTTCCAAGTACGTCGTTTTTTGATCTTGGAAAAATTCACCTTACCAAGAACGGAAAGCGCGAGCTGGTTGGATTTGTAAAGCAGTATATGCCATACGCCGGGAACTATGTTTTGGGAATCCGCGCTTATACGGACAACAAAAAAGTACTTAAGACTGCAGGCCGGCGCTTTGAAGACAATTTGGAACTCTCTGCGCTGAGATCCGTGGCGGCCATGCGCGTCCTTCAGGCGTTGGGTATTCCGCTCGGTCGAATGCGAATAGGCGGCTACGGCGAGTTGAACTTAACTGAAAAAGATCTGACCAGAGCTGTCGCAAACGAAGACGAGTATCAGAAAAATGGGCTCGCTTTGGCCAGGAAAATCGTTTTAGTGATTGAACCAGAGATGAAGGAAGCATTATGAGAACGGCATTAACAAATCGATTCAAGTTGTTCGTGGCGGTAATGCACTCCGCGTTTGTTTTTCTTTGTCTTCTCTGCGGACTAGGATTGGTAGGGCTAAGCTCAGCTTTGGCACAGGAAGTAATGAAGCATCCGCGTGTTGTTGAACTTGAAGATCGCTTAAACCGCGACGCCGCTGCCTACATTAAGGCACGTTTTCCTGAGGTACCGTTTATGGTCATCGTTCGGGTGGACCCGCTTCGTCGGGAATCCCGAACTCCTAGCAGTGCCGCTACAGAAAGCCTTCCGTATTTTGAATCTTTTGAGAATGACGAGGAAATTCGGGACGAATGGGACAATTCTCAAATCCCCTTGATGGCACTTTTAAACAGAGTACGAAAAATTTCGGTACAGATTTCGGTTCCCGCTCAATTGAAGGAAGCTGAAGTCAACGAGATGCGTGACGGAATTTTTAATATACTTCACCTTACTCCGGCGCGTGACGCGATCGAAGTGAGTCGACGTGAGTGGGCCATGGAGTCTGTGCCGTGGCTTGGTGTCTATATCGCAGGTGCGGCACTCTTCTTACTTTTGATCGGACTGCTGGTTATCAATCGTACCTCGGCTAATCGAATTGCTCGTGCATTGACTGAAATGAAAGTTCAGAACAACGGGCAGTCGCAGTCGTCAGGTTCAATTGCGCCGATGAATATGGAATCCGACACCTCAGCTTCAAAGCGTTCACAAAGCCAAGAGGTCAAGTTCAACGACCCAATCAAGATGAAGGAGCTTGCAAGCAGCCTGATCAGCTTTCTTGTTAATTCTGGTAAGTTTCCAAATCACCATGACATGTTTGTTCTTGATCGACTAGGTCAAGTCGCTCCCGACAAACTTGGTGGATTGTTGATGGAATTTCCGGCGGCCATTCAAACAGAACTTTTCAAATACAGTTCGGGCCATCACTGGGTTCAGTCTTTGAACGAACCTGGATTTCTTGACTTCGAATGTCTTGAGGCGCTGCAAGCCTTGGCTCAGAACACACGCGACGAGCGTTCGATGAAAGTAAAAAGTGCGGTGTTGTCGGTGTGGCGTCTAGGTGATTCTCGTTCGAAGTTTCTTCGAACAATGCCGCGAGATGAAGCCTTCGCACTTTTGTCGGAGATGCCAAAGTCAATTGCGGTCGCTGAAGCAAGAAAGGCCTTTCCAGGTGCATGGGGTGCCATTCTTGATTCTGGCTTCAAAGGAAAAGAACTTAGTGATAAGCGCGCGCATGAAATTCACGATATGGCCGTCATGCTTGAATCTCTGGCGGACATATCGGAAGTGAAACGGTACCGATCGGACAAAGAGCTATTGGAATATGTGAAAATCGCTGATCCAGTAGAAGAGCGAGAGATCTATGAGGCTGCTAGTAGCGATTCGTTGATCCATAAAATTCGCCCGCCCTTTTACCCTGTGTTCATGCAGGCCGAAGACAGTTTAAAAGTTTTCGTTGGCAAGATTTCAGTCGACCGTTGGGCGCTTGCACTCTTCAACGTTGTAAAGTCCGAACGTCAAACCGTCGACAAACATCTTTCTGAAAAACAAAAGTTTTTATTGATAGAAAGATTTAAGCGTTTTGATCAGGTTGCGCCTAGCGCTGATGCAGTCGGGACTGCCCGTGAATTCATCGGAGTACAGCTGAAGAAATATCTGAAAGATTTAGAGTTGGCGAAGACACAAGCGGGAATTAAAGCTGAGGAAAGTGAAGCCGGAAATGAAGCAGCGTAGAGGATTGCTAAAAAATCTAGTTATTGTCGTGGTACTGCTTTCCGGCGTCGCGGTGGCTGATAAAGCCAATGCGAGCAAGCTTGTTCTTTCTGGCGGCGCCTACAGTTTCTCGGCCGAGAACGCAAGCAATCGTGTCTCTGCTACTTTGTCGGGACTTGGTTCTTACCAGATTGCTTATCGATATCCGATCAAGCAAAACATTGAACTCGATTTCGGCTTCTCGCTTTTGGCGACAGATACTTTTGGCGGGGACCTTTCTTTCGGCTTCGACGTCGGCGCGAACTATTTTTTCATGACGTCGTCTGGCGCAATCACATCGGCTTCAGCAGATGGAAATGTTATTCTCAATCATCGGTGGCGCC
The DNA here is from genome assembly GCA_017302795.1 of Deltaproteobacteria bacterium. GTDB lineage: Bacteria > Bdellovibrionota > Bdellovibrionia > Bdellovibrionales > JAMPXM01. Next base: position 85,082 of record JAFLCB010000012.1, read on the forward strand.
CATTTATGGGAGTTAGTTTTAATCAAAGAAATTTTCAATCAACAAGTTCCCAGTACGCAGGGTTCGGCTTGAAGGGTGGTACTGAGTATCAGTACGACGAACAATTTGCGTTGCATGGTACGTTTCGTTACCTGTCCCTTGGCGGACCAAACCAAGCCGGGGCGACTCAGCTTGATATACTAGGCGGAATAATCATCCAGTTTTGAGACAAGTTTATTTCATCAAGGAATTACAGCGTTTAAAGAGTTAAGATTTAGCAAGCGCGGAGTTGAAAAGTCATGCATCAGAATTCAAACAAAATTTACGAATACCAGCGGGCCACCAGATGGCTTCTGGCTCTTTCATTTGTTGGGTTCCTGGCTGGCTGTAAATCTGGTTCGTCGGCCTTCAGTGACCTCATCGGTTCGGCCGATGGCGGTACTGGAAACGCGAGTATAGCCATCACATCGTTCACGCCAGGGGCAACAGATTATGTGGTGAAGGCAGATGCGACTCAGCAATTTCTTGTGTCTGCCATTGGAAAAGGAACCTTGGTTTATCAATGGACTCTTGATGATGTGGAAATTGGTGCAGATCTTCCCAGCCTCACTTTGAACGCTGCAAGTCTTGCGGTAGGTAATAAGGTTTTGAAAGTCACGATCCGCGACGAAGTCGGAACAGTCAGTCAAACTTGGAACGTGAAAATAAACGGCACTCCTGTGGTTTCAACTTCAACGCCGACTGTAACAACGGTTCAATTAAAACGATCAACTGCGCAAACTTATTCAGTCACCATGACCGACCCAAACTCTGACACGCTGACCTACAAATGGAAGCTAAACGGTGAAGAAAATGTTTTGACCTCAACAACTGGGACCCAGGTATTGACACCTGAAACCGTTGGCCAGCAAACGATCAGCGTCGATGTTTACGATGGACCAGCTTCCGATCCCGGCACCTACAAGGTGACGCGAACGTGGACGACAGTTGTGAATAATTTTAGTGAAGCCTGCAATGTGATGGAGAATTCGTCGCAAACAAACAAGGCTTGCGTTTACGCAGGGATCGCCGGCATCGGTGACGGCTTGGATCCCGAAACCGCACAGTCTTCCTACATGATTCGACCAGCAGCACTGAAAACGACCCCAGAGGGAAACATCTTTGTTGCGGATGATGAGAATAATGTCGTTTGGTTTTGGAATAGATACACCTCGCCCTCGGTCACTATGCTGGGTGTCCCAGTGCCCGTTAACACGATGAAAGTTGTGGCGGGTGCCGGCTATCCAAATTCTGCCAACTCGGCCAGCGATAAAGCGTTGCGCAATTTTCTTCAGAATCCCCATGGTCTCGAATGGGACGGGACCCACCTCTATATTTCCGATGCGACTAACAATCGAGTTGTACGAGTTGATTCAACTGGAACAATGTCGAACGTCAATACAGCGGGATGTAACTCCCCTCGCGGTTTAGCGAAATCTGGTAATCAACTTTATATTGCCTGCTACTCGTCGCATATCATTCGCGTCGTCAACACGGATACTTTAGTCGGTTCCACATTCGCCGGAACTTTAGCTTCTGCTGGTGATCCATCGGTCACGACAGAATCGACTTTTACAGATGCCACCCAAGGGCGCTTGCGGGGCCCTTATGGTCTCGCATTGGACGCGGCGGGAGATTTGTTTTTAAGTGAATATGATGGCTGCCGAATTCGCGCTTACAATATTGCCACTCCAGCTGGGAAACAAGTCTTCGGCGCAAGTTGGACCCTCAGCTTGAATCGGCAAAGAATTGTGCTTGGAACATCAGGCGCTGCACAATGCGGAACTTACACTGCGGGTGAAGCGGTCGGTCTATCCGTGGCGACCGATGCCCGAGTTCGAAACTTGCGCCTGATTAGCTTCACGCCGACGGGACAGCTGCTGATTTCAGGCGACAACATGTTCCGTATTTCAGCATTGAACTTTAACTCTGGTTCAGCAATGGTTCTAGGCACTGCAGTTCCTGGCTATTCGATTGCGGCCGTGATCGGAAACGGCACAAGTGGAAGCTATCTTGGTGACGGTCAGCTTGCGACCGCGACTAGGCTTGCCAATAACTACGATGCAGTGATCGAGCCCGTATCTGGCAATTATTTCGTGGCTGATCGAGACAATCGTCGCCTTCGACGAGTGAATGCATCAAACAATCGTATTGCGCTTCAGGCCGGTAACGGGAATTTCAGAAACGTTACCAACGCTGGTCAAGGCACAGTCGATGCGGGAAGCGAGAAAATGAACCAACCGCGCGGTATTGTCCACGATACATTGACAGGCACGGTGTTTGTTGCCGACAGCGGCAACCACCGAATTCGCGCGATCAGTAAATTTGGTGAAGTCACTCAAGCAGTTGGTTCCGGAACAGCCGGTGGTGGTAGTGAAGAGAACGAAGCTCCGTCAAACACAACGATGAACCAGCCGCGAGGTTTGGTCTTAGTTGGAAAAACCGCGACCTATGGTGGTCACTTAGTTTGGGCCGATTCACAAAACCATCGGGTTCGCATTTGGAACCGCTCAAGTACGCAAGCGACACTTTTCGGAGTGACTGTTGATGCTGGAATGGTCGCGACAGTTGGCGGCAACGGAACCTCTGGTACAGCGACGACGGGTGCTGCACTTCAAGCCGCGTTCAATGAACCCTCAGGCGTTACTTCTGACGGCACAAATCTTTACGTTTCAGACCGTGGCAATCATTGTGTAAAGCGGATTGACGGCACGGGTACACTTTCCGTCGTCGCGGGGACTTGCGGTACCTCGGCGAACGTGAACGGCGCTGTCGGTGTCGGTCGAATGACGAACCCAGAAGGTTTGGCCTACTATTCGAGCGGTGGTCACACTGGAATCGTGATCGCAGCCACTGGCAACACGAGGGTTAAGTTCCTTCGATTGTCAGGTCCCACAACTCTTTTGTTTGGTACGGCAATTTCTGTCGGCGATACTAACAGTGTCGCGTGTGGTGGTACGTTCAACACCGAAGGCGTTGGCGCAAGTTTAATTCCATGTAGCGGCGTCTATGATGTCGCTTCCTTGGGAGCAAAATTTTGCTTTGCCAATAGCGGATTTCACAACGCGCGATGTGTAGATTCAGCCGGTGCGACGAATACGGTACTCGGCTCAATTCAAGGGATCGATGATTCAGTGAATCTTTATTTCCCGGTCGCCCCGTTCTCATCGGTGACCTATAGCGCGGCTTCTCCGAATTACGCATCCCAGGATGGCGTAACGGCGTTTTTCCTGCCGTCACCACTTGTTGATGCGACCAGTGCTCCGTCTTTGACGCAAGATCTTGGTGGTTTGATGTTTCCGCGCTCGATCTATATGGCCGACGATAAGACCGTCTTTGTTTCCGATTTCATAGGGTTGATTCGAAAAGCCAAACTTCCCTAAAAATGAGCCAGTTTTTGCATAGCCTCCTCTGAAACAACCTTGCAGTGTCGAAACGGCGCTGTATCGAATCGGGGGGCAAAAATGTATCATTCAGTAAAGTCGATTGTAATTGGTTTGGCACTGGCGACAGGCCTGACTGCTTGCGGTGGCGGCAGTTCATCGGGAACAATCAGTGTCATAGTGGATTCTGACTCGGATTGGCGTTCAAACCGGGGACGCGATGACCGATGGGGTCGTGACACTGATCGTGCGCGCGAAAGAGTGGGACGGGGAAGCGGCGGCGCCAGCGGCTGTAATATGGTCGTCGATTCTTCGGGTCGAATTCGAAGCACCTGCCCGGGGGGGCGATTGGTGGCGCAATTTGCTCCTCAAGCAGACTCTGCGATCGATAGGGCTGATCGAAGCAGTCGCACAGCGTTAAAATACTCTATTCCGCTCGAATCGGCCGAGGCTCTGCAAAGCATTTTATCGCAAGCGCGATCAAATGAAGCTGACGTCTTTTCGTTGATGGGATTTTCAAAGCAAGAGGCACTCGGTGCCGTCGTCGGAGGATTTGTCGCTGATTCGTCTGTTGAGAAAGTAGCAACCGCATTGGGCATGAGCAGATCTATAGCGGAAGATTTGATTGATCAAATTTTGGCCGAATCAAAAGCTCAATTGGCCGACGTTGAAAGTCCAGCATGGCAGGCCTGTCAGCAGACTGGAAAGTGGCGTACGAACGCGAATGGCGGAGTTTGCAAGTCGACTTCTTGGACCGGCTGCAGCCCAGAGAGCGGCGCTACTTTTTGTTCGGCGATTCATTAGCTGCGCTAATCAGTAGCTGTGCGAGTCAGTAGGCGAGCTAGTCAATAGCCCCGCCAAATAAAAAAAGAGCGACCTTAAATAGGTCGCTCTTTTTTATTTAAAAGCCTTTTAAGAACTACATCGCCTTTGGAGCGTCGGCTGCTTTTGCTTGGTCGGCCTCAGCATCGATCGCGAGAATGACTTCGTCGCTGATTGCAACGCTGCCAGCTTCCATTAGCGAACCATATGTCAGACCCCACGTTTTACGGCTAAGCTTACCAGTGAGTTCAAAACCAACCTTAGGTTGTTTCGTGAATGGATTCATAGTTTTTCCGATAAATTTTCCGTCCAGTGTTACGGGGTGTGTTTGACCGTGCATCGTGAGGTCGCCTTTTACCTTGAAGGCTTTACCCGGAACTGCAGTGAACTCTTTTGCCATGAAGATCATTTTTGGGAATTCGGCGACGTTGAAAAAATCGGGTTTGCGAAGATGGTCATCGCGATCATTGTTGTTGGTATCGATCGAGGCGACGTCGATGTTGATTGCAACATCGGTTACTTTCTTGCCCTTTTCGTCGTACATGAATGACCCGTCAAATTTGTTGAAGCGACCTTTTACGGTCGAAACCATCAAATGCTTCACGCGGAATTCGATGTTGGCATGTGAGGTGTCGAGCTCGAACTTTGCCGGCGCGTGTTTATTGGCGTGTGCCGATACTGCGATTAAGAGACCGCCGACAACGAGTGCGGCATTTTTTAAGAATGTCATTCTATCCTCCAGATGGATTGGTAATTTGCTACAAGCGAATGTAAGCATGGGCTTACAATCCGATGGTGTCGAGCGACTCTTCGCAATCCCGACGCAGTTTCCGAAGCTACATGTAACATAAGGCAAGACTGCGGTTATTTGGTGCAATTATTTTCGACCTTGGTCTGGGTTGCCCTTTTGAATTCTTCCTGGGACGCTTCTTTACGAAGCACTTTCTAGATTTTTTAAACCGCATGCCGGGGGACCTTAGATGTCATTTGCGCAGTTCAAATTCGCTCGTCTTACGACCGCTTTATTTTTCATTGGGTCGGCGATCGTTTCCGCATCCAATGCGTACGCCGCGTCCGAAAACAAATCAGAAGTTTCTGCTAAGCCAGCGATCGACTTGATCGCGAGCGAGCTCAAGGAAGAGTTTGGTTTTGAAGCTGGCGGTTATCGATTTTTGACCCCTGCAGAGCAGGAAAAGATACGCAAAGCGCCACTCGCGCCACGAAAACTTGCTTCGTCTTATGATTTCGAAGGCCGCCTGAAGAGCAGCCCGGAATATATGAAGTTTCGAGAAAAGTTTTTTGCGATCAAATTCAATCCTGAAAAAAAGGGTGAAGCCGTTCAAGCAATCGATGACCTACTGAAGGAACTTAAGGACGGCTACCCAAATTATCGTTCAAGTGAAATGAAGCTTTTGGCAAGTCAGCTCATTCCTCTCCGTGCGTGGAAAGGGTTTGTTTTCCGATTTCGGCCACTAGCTGAAAAAGCAAATATCATTCATAGCGTTTTACTAACAAGCGTCATGAGCTTCGCAGCAACTATGCGCTTTTACTTTCCCACGGAACAAAACGAGGCACTTTTCGCCTACGTGACCGAGCCCTATGAAAAAGCTGTTCAGTTCAAAGAAGCCGAAGATCTTCAAGAGTGGATCGAAAATACTTTGTATCCGATCACCCAGTTTTCTGCACAGCAGGTAAAAGACCTTCCAGTGGGTCAGCCGGTTGTTTGGGACGGAAAGATCTTCAATAAAGAAGCAACGTTTGAAGGCGTCGATCGATATGCGTTGTTCGGCGAAGCCGAAAAAAGTGCTGCACTTGCTGGGTATAACCAGGGCATGGCCTGGATGACTTCGTTCCTTGCTTATAAAGTAAAGAACCTCATTCCGATGACCAAAAAAGTCGGCAACCTTTACGGTATGGATGGATTTCCATTCTTTGGGCCGGTCACTGGCGTGCCAATTGAAGAACGTGTCGACGTGATCAAATCCTATCCCGAAGTTTTCTCGCTTCGTGATAATAGCGGAGCGATAAAATGGCTCGGGTTATCCTTAGATCACATGCGCGAGGGAATGGTTTACGCGAAAGAAGCATGGCGAACGATTCGAGACGGCGGAGAATCGGAAGTGAATATGATTAACCCGATCGCGATTCAGGGTTTCCGACGCGGAATCAATTCGAACATTCCTGAGTTAGAAAAAATGCTCGCCGGACCGACAGTGCTTGTCAGCCGAGTGAACGGTAAAAAGATTCAGGTGAATATTCCTGTCCTATTCACAACGCCCCGCAGCCTTCAGGCGTTTTTGCCGAAAAAACCGTTCACGAAGGATAGTACCTATTACCGAAGTCTTTTCTTGCGCGATCGCCGTGGTCAACAGTGGGAAGAAGAGCGAGTCATGTTCCGTGACTACTTCGCCGGCCGAGCGGAGAACTGGGAAATTTCTGCTTATGCTGATTGGGTGATGATTGAGGAAGTTGTGAATGGCAAGGCCAAGTGGGTTCCGGTTAAAAAAGGAAAAGATATTCAGACGCTTCAGCAGGTACTTTCGCAAAGCTGGGGTGGAAACCTCGTCGCAATGCCACTTGCTGCAGCGATGCTCTAAGTGACGCAAGAAGTAGTGATGCTCTAAGTGACGCAAGAAGTAGTGATGCTCTAAGTGACCTCCTGGCTACTAAGATTTCAAAAGTCACTTCGAAAAGGACTGCGAGTGTTTGCTCGCGGTCCTTTTTATTTTCACCTCTTAGCGCGGCGATTTCCGAAGGCGACGCTTTTAGTTTGGTCGGTAGTCGTCATTGCCTGCTTATTGCCAATTCAAAACGTTCGAACGGTGATCAGCGTTCACGACCTGATGCCGGAGGATTTTGTTTCGGTCAAAGAAATGAAAAACCTCGACAAGGATTTTGCCACCGGGCGGCCCGTCGCTTTGGTTCTTCGGACGACAGCTGAAACATTTTCGGAGGCCGACCTTTGCAAACTCAAAGCTTGGCTATCAAATCAACTCTTTGAAGACCCGCACCTTATCAATGCGTCTAGTCCCTTCGACTTAAAAAAGGTTGTTGATAAGGAAGGCTATCTTCGCTATCGCCCGCTTCTTGACCTAAACTGCGATGCTCCAAGTGCTTCGCCTGACATGCGCTTTTGGCATGTTCTAAGAGATTCACCTTTGGTTAATCTATTCGTCTCGAAATCCGACCCTCAGTTTTTGACTCTGGAGCTCGGCTACGACGGAGCTGTGAAAGATGAGGCGATGGGGGCCTTTGCTCCAGAAAAGCGCCTTCAGATTCAAGCCTCACTTCAAAGTGCCCTCATGGCGCCAGGATCCAAACTCTCGGTATCGTTAAGTGGTGCGGGAATTTACGAATCATTTTTGGTCAATGGGATGCGCGTCTACGGTTGGATCAATGCACTGATTGCCGTGTTCATCGTTTTTAGTTTTAGATGGCTCTATCGCACATGGCGATCGAGCGCGATCTATTTAGTTTTGATCGGTACCGGCATGGTCGTCACGTTTGGCGTGGTTGGATTGTCCGGCCGTCCGATCGACATACTTTCGAATTCGCTTTTTGTTATGACCGCCGTAGCGGCACTGCAGGACTTTGCGTTTTTAACTTCTGCAATTCGCCAAGGGCAGCTGTGGGAAAGCTACCGTCGTCTTCTTATTCCTAGTTTTTTTACGTCGCTAACAACGATGATTGGTTTTGGAAGTCTTGCAGTTTCTGATATCGCAAGCATCAAGTGGTTTGGAATTTGGGCCTCCCTCGCTGCTTTTCTGGAATGGGTTTTATTGTTTTTGGTACTTCCGGCCGCAATCACTGTTTGGCCGGCGTTAGCGAACTGGTGTCGCACGAATGCAAACAAGTCAGTGACATCGGGAAACGTGGTTTTTACTCACTGGCTTCGCCGTCGCTCGGTGGTTAGAACAGGCGTCACGATTTTCTTCGCTGTCTTTCCAATTGGATTTGCGGCGCTCTTTTTTTTGAATGTGCAAGATGATCCGAAACGAATGCTTCCACGTTCCCATCCGTTTCGCGCCGAGCTCGAGCGCACGAAGTCCGATTTGGGTTGGGAGTTTCCGGTTTCGGTTGTCTTTCCACTGGGACGTGAACTTGACGTCATCGCAGAGATCACCAAAGAAACGCAGAAAATTTCAGGGGTAGCGGCTGTCGAAAGTCTTAGCGAAATCGCGCATTGGATGGGTAAGGGACTTTCGTCTGAAACTCAGGACGTCGTGCTTAGGGATACTGTGTTCCGCGGCATGACAAGGCGATTTCAGACCAGCGAGGGTACGGGCAGAATAGTTCTGTATGTTAAGTCGGCTTCATTGGAATCAATTGCAGATTTGCAGAACGCAGTCGAGACGGAAATCTGTGGTAAGTATCAGTGTCGGTTAGTTGGTGAGATTGTGGCCTATGCCGATTTCGTTCGCTCGGTTTCAGTAACATTGTTTGAAAGTCTGACTAGCGGCTTGGTTACTATTGTGGCGCTTATCTTGGCCCTTGCATTTGTGCGACTCGATTTGTCGGTTTTTCCCTACGTCGCTCCTCGGATGATTGCATCGATACTTTGGGGGCCGATGGCAATGCTAGCGCTATTGGCCGTTTCGCAAGTTGCACTCAATATGGTGACATTGATCTGCGCTTCCGTCGTGGTTGGACTTACCGGGGACAACGCCATTCAGTTTTTGTACGCGCGAAAGATTAAGTCCAGATCTGATTTGTTGGTTGCTCTATCGGAGCGATCGGAAGGAGCGTTTATCACAGGAGGTCTGACGGCCTTGGCCTCGCTCGTTTTTTTAGTTAGCTATTTTGATCCGCCTCGTGTTCTAGGCCTTTTGCTATTTAGTTGTTTTCTTCTGAGTCTGATTGGGGACACCTATGGACTTCGTCTATTAATGGGCGATCTAGAAGATCCAGCCGAGGGCCACACCAAACGAAAGCCCCTGAACGGCCTCGGCCGAGTCGCCGCCAAGGATCGCTAGAAATTCCGTCTGAGTATCGATAACCAAGCCATCTGCAACTTCAATTCTCAACGAGGTCCCAGGAATGACAGTGAACGCTTGAGATTTAGCATGAGTTTTCAAGACCACTGTTTGATTGGATGGATCGGTGCTTGTCCCGATCGAACGATAGCTACGTACAGAATAGTCGGTCCAACCAAGGCCCAGCGATATACCTGGTCGAACTCTTGTACGAGTAAACCAGTATCCTACTTCCGTGCGTGTAGCGAGCATGCGGATATTGTCGACGGTGACACTCTGATCCATCGCATGGTAGGCGTCCATCGAAGCCCGAGCTTCAAATGAACCCCAGGTTGTTTCGAATTCACGCGCGACACCTAAGCCCACATATGTTGCGCCGTCTTTCATTCTGGAATCGAACTTTCCGTACTTTGCCTGCAGATATCCAGAGCGAACAAAAGCCAACGTCTGAGGTGCAGTTTCTTTTGCTGGCAATTGCGAAGTTTCAGCGATGGACTCCGCCAACAAAACGCTGGTAGATGGATTTTGCTGCTCGACGAGTGCGTCGACCGTTTCAACTTTCGCAATCGTTGACGATTGGACTGGTTGAGAAAACTCGGTCATGGGCTCGATTGGGATTGGAGGTAGAATCACAGGTGCTGCTGCGGGCAGATCTTTTACTTTTGCCACGGCCGGCGACGGTGGCGCAGGAGTTGCCTCTGGTGTCGGTTGCGGTGTTATCGGAGGCGTTATCGGAGGCGAAACCGCAACCGGTTGAGTGACAACTTTTAAGCTAGGTGTCGCACTTGGAATTTCAGAAAGATCGCCCGGAGGGGCGGGGACGAATACGCGCGACTGAACGCGAACCTCGGCGTCTGTTTTTTGCACTTCTGATTTCTGAATCGCTTTGTTGAGGCTAGGATTTTTAGGGGCAATCACGACGCCAGTATTTTTTGACATGTCGATGAACGTGCGTTTGGTCGTCTTTTTCTTTGGCGGCAATTTCTGCGGCAGCTGACTGGTTGATCCGGCCGGAGGCTTTTGCGCCGCAAAGCTCTGTTCGGTAGTCGAAACAAGAACCGCAAATGTGGCACACGTCAGAAGCGCTATTCTTTTTAAGAAAACGAACTTTTCGTTTTTCATGGTGCCCCACTGAGGCCGTCAAACTGCTGGCTTCCTACGCTGAGGCGAATGACGTGGGAAACATTTGCGTTTGTCGTTGTGGCGCGTCCGAGAGTCCACTGAATTGCGGCAGTAGGCACGCCTAAAGGTAGTTCAGAACCAGGGACGCTTCCGTTTCGCACGCAAGCGGCGGGGTAGCGCAGAAGGAGATCCGTGAGGCTAGATTTACCGTTGCCAAGTGCAGGCACTAGAACCGAATTGTCATCAGGGTTCAGGATTGCAGAAGGTGTAATCTCGCTGTCGGCGGACCAAATGCTGTCGTGTATGGAAACTGTGTGGCGGGAAAAACCATCTGAATCCGGTGGCGTCGACTGAAGCGAAACATCCGCGCCTAGCGCCACCAAATGTTTCAGAGAAGTTCCATCGCAAAGGAGATCGATTTGCAAAGCAAGTCCGATGGATTCGGTACCCGCAAGAACTTTAGAATCAAACGTTAAAGGTTCGATCTGTTGAACCGGAACTTTCCAAAAATCTAAACCGAGTAGAGCTTTATTTCCTTGCCCGGGTCCGTTGAAGGAACCGGTAGCGCTTGTGCCGGCCAAGGTTTTTAGCTCTATCACTTTGCCGTCCGCCGAAAACCCATCGGGTTGCAACGTGGCGCGGGCCAAATTGATGGATTGATCAAAAAACTGTTCGGGAAGTTTTGAACTTGGCTGAGTTGTCGCTGGTGTGATTGGTCCGGCGACCGGGGACGGGTCGCTGTAAACCGACGTTTCGCGGGAGCAGCTAATGGTGACGGGCCCCAATAAGGCTACGACCAGAAGCGGAATCAATGCACCCAGGGGAGCTGTCTGAAATTTCGACGGTCCTTGTTGGTTCGCAATTGGTCGGTTCATGCCTTCGTTCAATGCAAGCCAGGTGCGTCTCTATGAGGAATCTGATTGGCTTCTGGTTGGCTCCTGTGCCGCTTCTCTTGACATAACGCGCGGAGACTCGTGTTCATGTGCTTTTCAGGGGCGCCAAAAAGGGGCATGATCGAAGACCGTTATGACCATTCCATCAAAAGCCCAGCTTAAAGCCCTCTTAAAGGAACGCCTCACCGCAGAACAATTTCGAGTGACCCAGGAAGCTGGGACCGAAAGAGCTTTTTCGGGGGAATATTGGAATCACTTTGAAAACGGCGTTTATCAATGTGTCGTATGCGAGACCGAACTATTTCTTTCGAATGACAAGTTTGATTCTCATTGCGGATGGCCAAGTTTTTCTGCGCCCGAAGATCGTCGAACCAGCGCGATGGCTTTGGGAAAGCGCGCCTCGGAAGAAAATAGCAAAGTTGAAGATCGTATTGATGAATCCCACGGCATGATTCGAGTAGAAGTCGTTTGTCGAAACTGCAAGGCTCACCTAGGCCATGTTTTTGATGATGGTCCCAAGCCCACCGGACTTCGCTATTGCATCAATTCCGCTAGCCTCAAGTTTGTCCCCCGGGAGAAGGCGTGAACTCGACCGTTCGCTTCATGCTTCGCTACCGTTCCAGTTGGCTGTTTGCGATGGTTGGACTTTCGCTTGTGTCGGCCGTCGCAGGACTAGCGGCCCCTTTTTTCCAAAAAGTTTTTGTCGATCGCTTGACTGGAGTGTCTCCGGAAACTCAGTACGGCCAAACCTGGCTTGCGACAGTTGAATCCTTTTTGTTCAACTATCATCCGCTCTATCTTCTTGGAATTGCATTTGGCTTTATGCTGGTCACCCAATGGATCACGACCCTAACGGGCTGGATTGGTTTACGAGAATCGGTAAAAAGACAAGAAATCATAGGCGAAGTGGTCTACCAGAAAACTTTGTCATTGCGCCAAGATCAAACAGTTGGGCAAACAGTAGGGGAAGTGGTTTCCATCTACGCCACTGATGTCGTCGGTTCGACTGCGATCGTTGATCAAACAATCCCGCTTGGAGCAGGCGTAATCTTTCCGTTTATTTGCGCACCGATTGCCGTGCAACTGATCTGCGGAATACCGGTCACGTACACGGTGATGGTTATGGTTGGCGTCTTGTCGATCAGTATTTTCTTGTCGGTCCGACAATCTCGTTTTTTTCAAAGCTTCAAGCGGCTAGCGGCGGATCGCACCGGACTTGTGAACGAATGGATCCAAAATATTCGTCTCTTAAGAATTCTTGGTTGGGTTGAGAGTTTCGAAAAAAAGATCTTCAACAAACGTGAAGAGGAGACGGTGAATCGCGTTCGGATGGTGACCAACGGGCAAATGATGGGCGCCTTCGGTTCCTCCATCAATTTCTTTATGAATCTCGTAGCGGTTATCACTCTCACGAACCTGAAGGGCGCTGCCGCTACGCCGGGCGATTTTTTTGCGCTCTTATGGATCTTCGGCGTCTTTCTTTCGCGGCCATTTCGCCAGGTGCCCTGGATTTTCACTTTCACCTTTGACGGTTGGACGAGCATCAATCGAGTAGAAGCATTCTTACAGCGACACAAGTCTTCCTTGAAGTTTGACCTTTTGGAGTACGCACAAAATCAGTACGCGAATAAGCAGGCCCGGGATTCTGAATTAAAGTCTGGCTCGCGCGAAGACAAAACCGGGCGTTCTCTTACAGTTGAGGGACTATCGCTGGTGGTCGGTGCGAATCACGAGACCCGGCGGCTTCTTGATAACGTATCATTTTCGCTTGAGCCCGGTGAGTTTGCGGCCATCGTGGGAGAAGTTGGAAGCGGGAAGACCTTGCTTTTAATGAGCCTCCTTGGCGAGACTGCAGCCGAAGTTCGCAATCTCAAAGTCGGCACCCAACAAATGGCCGAGATGTCGCGCGAAGCAAGGCGTGCTTACTTTGGATTTGTGCCCCAAGATGGATTTGTGATGAGCGCTAACTTACGCGAGAATGTGGTCTTCCGCTACGATGCGGGCAGTGAGTATGATGCCGGCGTTTTGAAGGCGCTTCGCGCCGCTCAGTTTGAGCCTTCGTCAGAAGGAATCACCGATGGACTCGCCACAGAATTCGGCGAACGGGGTGTAAATTTATCTGGCGGGCAACGGCAGCGAGTAGGTTTGGCGAGAGCGGCTTACCTCTCTCGCCCAGTCGTTTTACTCGACGATGCGCTGAGTGCAGTGGATGTTGAAACGGAAAAACTTCTTTTTGAAACACTCCTTTTCGGGGAATGGCGGAAAACGACTCGTCTTATGGTCACCCATCGACTTTCTGTTCTTGAGCGAGTCGACCGCGTGATCTTTATGCGCGGCGGGAAAATTCATGATCAAGGTAAGTTCGATGAGCTTGTCGCAAGAAATGTCGACTTCCGAGAATTCGTTAGCAGCATGGATCACAAAGATCCTACCGGATCTCCTCCGCCGCTTGCAGCTAAAGTCTCTGCGACCGCCGGCGATGAAAAAATCGAGCAGGGGAACGAGGAGCCAGTATGAACTCGGTTAAATCCGTAGGCTCCTCGCGAAAGTTTGTTGGGGACGAAAGCCAGTTCAAGGGTCGCTACTCACCGCAGGTCTTACAAACTGTGTTTAAAGCCTATCGGCCGTTCAGAGGAAAAATCATCGCTTTGATTTTTCTCGGTTTTTTCGGACGGCTATTGATGTTGGGAAACGCCAATCTCGTCAGCTGGTGGGCGGATCCGAAATCTCGGCCTGATTTTTTAGCTTCAATGACAGCCGATGGGTTCATTGAAACTTTGGCATGGGTGACAGTAGCTGGGTTTCTTTTGACTTCACTTTACCGAGTCGCTTTTTCGAGATTGTCGGCGCAGGCGATCTCGCGGCTCTACGATGAAGTCACGCTGCGGACGTCGCGCTTGGATATGAGTTTTTTTGATACTCAACCAGTTGGTCGAATCGTGACTCGCTTTTCCAGCGATTATGGAAATGTGTTCCGACTTTTTGGCGGCCCGTTGGCCGAATTTTTCGCGATTATTTTTGATCTCTTGGCGATGGCGATTTTGATAGCCGTTGCAAACCCATATTTCCTAATATTGTTTTTGTTCGTCGCTGCACTTCAGGGACTCGTTTATAAGCTTAATCAAAGAACGCTTCGAAGAGAGCGCCGAGCGTTATCTGGAAGTCGATCTCCGTCCATTGCTCATTTTGCGGAAAGTGCCCAGGGCGCGACGTCGATTCGAATTTTCGATCGTCTCACAGAGTTTTCAAATCGGTTCGAGTCGCTAAACCGCGAATACTTGATGCGGCGTATGCGTACCTCGAAATACTTAATCTTCTTTTCGCTTCAAATGGGAGGCCTGACAGCGCTTCTCTTACTTGCAACCGGAGTATTAGGTTGGTGGCTTGTTCAAATAGGCGAGGCATCAATCGCATCGGTCGGAGTCGCATTTGCGTTCATTATGCTATCGGCAAACAGTGTCCAGATGTTCTTCGAATGGATGGCTCAATTTGAAGAGGCCATGACCGGTGTCGAACGATTGGACGAGTATCTGCGGCGTGATTTGGAGCGAGGAATGAAGCTTCCTGCATCTGCTCGATTTGATCTAGGGCAGCCAAAGTACACCGCCGAAGAAGAACTAAAAGTTCAGCGAGAGAAGCTGACACTTCGCCGAGCAGCGTCTGTCAGTATTCAAGGTCTTAAGTTTCGCTACGCCCCCGATTTGCCATTGGTATTGAACGACGTAAGTTTTGAAATCAAGGCTGGCGAAAAAGTGGGGATCGTCGGCCGAACTGGAAGCGGTAAATCGAGCTTGATTCAAGCACTGTTCCGTTTGTATCCCGTCGATCAGGGCGAAATTCGAATCGAGGGTCAGCAAGCAAGCGTGCCAAATCGAACGATCTCGAAAGAGAGCTCGGCGATAAATGGAATTGATCTCGGCGTTTATCGTCGGTCCATTGCCTATATCGCACAGGAGCCAACATTGTTCCGCGGAACCTTGCGCGAGAATCTTGATCTCAATGGCGTTCATTCCGACACACTTTTGATCGAAGCACTTGATCGTGTCGAGCTTGATGGCTGGTTCCGATCGTTGCCTCATGGACTGGCTTCGCACATTGAGGAAAAAGGAAAAAATCTTTCCGCAGGAGAACGGCAGCTATTGTGTATGGCGCGATGTCTTTTACAAGACGCACCCGTGGTCGTAATGGATGAAGCGACAAGTGCGATTGATCCACAAACAGAAGAAGTTCTAGTGAAGGCGACCGAGGAATTCTTTGCCGATCGGACTCAAGTGATTATTGCTCATCGTCTTTCCACGCTGATCGATTGCGACCGCGTTCTTTGGTTGAAATCCGGCACAGTGAAAATGTTTGATCGGCCGGAAGTAGTCTTACCGCTTTTCCGAGAAGCAGAGCTTCGCGAACATTCGGAAGCATGACCGAAATAGTCTTCAATCGCGTAACATAAGCACTCTGTTTTCCTCGACCTATTACAATTACTACTCTCAGCAATTAGCTAGAACCGCGCTAGCGATGCGGATTTGCACGACCATTGGCGAACTCGACTGGACCATAAGCTAGAGTGCACTGCTTCCCAAAAGGCTTGCTTTGCCTCTTCCTGGCCAGTCTGTAACCTCGATTATCGGTTAGGTTCCAAAACGGAACTGCTCATGGATGAGTGGTGGGAACAGGGACGGGACTCTAGCAGGACGTCTTAAGTCCACGACCCAGTTTTCGAAAGCATTGTTTTTTTAGGGAAGAAAGAAAGACCACCAAGGAGGGTTCCAAGTGATTCAAGCAAAACGAAGCACGATCACTGCCGGCATTTTATCGGCAGCGGTTGTATTAGGAGCGTCGGTTTCGGCGCAAGCTCAGGAAAAGATCCCAGGAGAGTACCTGGTTAAGTATCGAACAAATTCTTTCGCGACAATTATGTCGTTAAAGTCGACTCCTGCGCTGAAAATCATGGATCACCATCAAGTTGGTCAGATCATGAAAGTGAAAGTGACTTTGGCTCAAGAGGCGATGGCCCTGGCATCGATCTTGAAAAATCCAAACGTCGAATACGTTGTTCCAAACATCAAGCTTCACACAATGCTTCACAGCGTGAAGTCGCTTGATGTCACGACACTGGCGAAAACTCAAGATCAGTGGGCCAACAAGAAAACTCGCGTTGAAGAAGCGTGGGCAAAAGCTGGAAACAAAGGTTCACGCAATGTGAAAGTGGCTGTTATCGACACAGGAGTTGATTACAATCACGCAGCGTTGAAGTCGAACATGATCACTGGCTACGACTTCCGCGATAGCGATGCAGACCCAATGGATCTGACATCGGCACAGAACCCAGGTCACGGTACTCACTGTGCGGGCAGCATCGGTGGCAACGCAGAAGTTGATGGCGGAATCGCTGGCGCAAGCGCTGATGTTTCGATCATGCCACTTCGTTTCCTCGGAGCTGATGGTTCGGGCGATTTGAACAACGGGATCAAAGCAATTGATCACGCGATTCAACAAGGTGCTCAAATCATTTCTGCATCATGGGGTGCAACTGTTCCGCGTGCGCAGGCTCAGCCATTGGTTGATGCTGTTCAGCGCGCAAGCGACGCAGGTGTAATCATGATCATGGCAGCAGCCAACGATGGTCGAAACAACGATAAGACTGAAGTTTTCCCAACAAACGCTCAGTTTGATAACACGATTTCGGTTGCGGCAAGCGGACCAAACGACGAAAAAGCGTCGTTCTCGAACTACGGCGTCGCGACTGTTCACGTTGCGGCTCCCGGTGTTGATATCGTTTCGACATTGCCAAAAAACAAGTTCGGCAAACTTTCAGGAACTTCGATGGCAACACCACTGGTTTCCGGAATTGCAGCCTTCTTGAAAGCACAAGACTCGTCACTTACAGGTGCACAGATCCGTGCTCTTCTTCAGATCACTGGAGCAAAAGCGCAGATTGAAGTCGCTTGTAACTGCCGCGTTGATATGTTGGCAGCAACTGAAGTTGTGATGGCAAAGAAAATGTTTGTAACTCCGGCAGCAGCTTCTTTGGCTGTTGGCGAAGCGAAACAGTTCGGCGCCACCTACGCAAAAGGTGCGCTCACATTTTTAGTAGCTGACGCAGCGATCGGCGAAATTGATGCGACTGGAAAGTTCACAGCGAAAGCTGACGGACAAACAACGATCACGGTGACGGACGCTTCGGGTGCGACTTCTACATCGCTTCCGATCCGCGTCGGTGCAAGTTCACCAGGCGGTCCTGAAGAGCCAGGTGGCGAGTGCCCACTTGGTGACCCAGCAATCTGTCAAATCATCTGCGGAGTCATGCCGGATGCGCCATGGTGCGCAGGTGGCGGCGGCGGCGGCGGCGGTGGCCTGCCAGAGCTTCCATTCCGTAGCGGGAACTAAGACCGAAAACGACTAGCTTCCGGTCGGTTGATAGGACTTAAAGTGGCAAGACCCCCTTCGAAAGAAGGGGGTTTTGTTTTTAGGAGATCCTGGACTTTCAGGCGTCTCGCGGCATCTGTTACCATAAGAGAATGAAGCGATCTATGCTGCTTTTAATATTGGTTTTGAACGGCCTTTTGACAGCGTCTTGCGCGTCGACGAATTACCAGGACTTTAGATATTTTAAATCGATAGGCATCACGCACGACATTCATGCTGTTAAAAACTCAGGCATGGTTCGAAGCGAGGACTGCCAGCTGAACTTTTTCGGTTACAATGTTCAGGGGCCACCGTCCTTTGAAGATGCTTTGGAAAATGCCGTAGGCCTCTCCAGTTCAAGTATCGGCGAAGCGCTTGAGGAATCAGTATCGACAAGGTCGCGATTGACACAAACCAAAGTCCGCTTGATGACCAATTTACAAATGCGAGAAGAAGGCTGGAATCTTGGATTTATCGGACGAAGCTGTCTTAAGCTTTCGGCAGTCGCTTATCAGTGAGCAGGCCAGTGAAAAGGCCAGTGAAAAGGAAAGACAGAGGCGCAAACGTGATTCGATTTTCAATTTTACCGACAATCATCCTTGTAACTTTCTTGATCGGCTGCGCTGGAGTTTCTGAGCGCCATCTTTTAACTGTTCCCGTGGTGTCCATGACCCACTCGCGGTTGCCCGAAAACTATCGACTCCAATCGGGCGCATCTTTTTTTTCTGAATTCTGTGAGGACGATGAGCCCGTACAGCAAACAGGCGCGGTGATCGGGATGGCGGACCAAGCGATTTTGAAAGCGCAGAAGCGCTATAAGGCCACGCACTTGCTGGATGTTCGAATTGTGCGAGAGCGAGACTGCGTGATCGCCGAGGGTACAACCGCCAAAGCGGTTCGAGTACAAGCGCGCACATCGAAGATTAAGAAAAGCGCTTCCTATTCGATGTCTTCCGGAGGACGGAGCCCTGCCAGTGGGTCGGTGCGAAGCGAACTTTCGAAATGGGAATTGAGTGATGACTTAGAATTCACGACAGATGTTTTACCTGCGGATGACGACGCGCCACCGGGCATCCTCTAAAAATTGAACGTCGCCGAGATGCCTGGGGAAATAGATTCGACCAGTCGATCTTGGGCGACTTCAGGAAGACTTCCAACTCGAGCTTTCGCGAAATTCAATCTTTCATAGGTCAGCGACGGACCGAGGCCAAAGGACTTTGCCCCCTGTTCGGTATCGAACCACTGCACCCACTTTGCTTGCAGTTCAATGCCGCTGCCGTCCCTGAATGCGGTTTCCACAATGCCGTTTGAGTTCTTCACTTCGGCGAGGACTGTGTAAGCCAGGCGCACTGAAAAACTTCCGTGGAACCAACCAAGAAAAAGGCCTAAACCATAGCCCGTGAATTCCCCGGCCGACTGAAATCCACGATCAGTTTTTAAAAATCCACCAAACGAAAGCGAATCGGTGGTGCTAATCTCTGACCGCAAACCCCCGAAAAATCCAAGTTTCAAATGGCGCTCAAGACTGGCGGTTCCACCAGCAGATTCGGCGCGCTCTGAACTTACGTGCGCATCGATCTCGCCGATCCCGCTTGCGGCGTCACAGAAACTTGGACAGGTCACGATCGCATAGACGATAAGAGGTACAATTAGCGAAAAGAGAGATCTCTGAAAAGTGCCGACTAAACTCATAATCAAAAGGCTCCTGCAAACGTGTTCTGATAGCAAGAGAAGGTATTTCATATCGATCGAGATGAGAACCAATAGGTTGAATGTTCGATGTACAAAGTTTTTACGATCGGGAAAGTTCGGTAAAGCTTCTTAGTTGGAACGAATCTTGTCCTGTTTTATTGGCGTTACTTGAGGCAGAACCTCAAGTCGAACCAGTGTTCTTTGAAGGCCCTAAAGGCCTAATGAGAATAGAGAAGTGGACCTTTTCCGGCTTTAGCCGGGTGATCGTTGCCAAGGGAGCTTTGTGACCGGGAAATACTCGAAATTTTCTATTGGATCGCGCGGATTATCCCTAGCGGCCTTATCCCTTACCATACTCACTCTTTCGGGATGCCATCACTTTTTCGGCAATGACGAACAAGTCAAAGATCCACTCCAGTTCAAAGAGCACGGTCTTTCATGTGTCCGATCAGTCGGCGCTGATCTGGGCAAATTTTTTAACGGCGAAGATCGTGATCCCGTTTTGGTAGTGGACTGTCTTTCTTCTGCGCTCGCGAAATTTGCTAGCAATACTCGAGGCGCAAATCCCGACGGTTGGACGCGTAGTGAACTATCCTCGTTTTTCGAGACATACTTTCGAGAAGAGTCGCAAGCGCCTAACGTCGCCAACCAAACTCGGAACGGTTTAAATTCTACGGAGCTGGCGACCGAAAAAGCAGTAAATTCGTCCAAAGTAAGCGCTGCAATTGACGGCCCTCAAAAACCTGTTGAGCACACTAGTGCAGTCGTTCCATTCGACGGCGACTGGGTCGCGCAAGCTCGAAGGCGTGCTGTTGTCGGTGAACTCTTTCGCTGGAAGGCGAGTTTGTTGGGTGGCGGAGATCAGACGCTATCGCGAATCGAACTAGAACGGATTCGTGGTTTTCTGACAAAAGTTCGGACTCCCTTGGCGCAGTGGCGGGGACGTGGTCAGGTTCTTTCTTTCCATCAAGCGCTCGACGAAAAACAGGTCTCTGTTCAAACTTTGGAAGAGGTGACCCTCGCGGTTCGAGCACTTGGAGCAGCTCTCAATGAAGAGCTTTTATGGGATGGCGGCGGAAAAATTCGACCGCGAGAATCAATGCGGATCCAAACGATCGCGCAGTCACTTGAGCAGGCTGGAATTCGAAGTTTAAGTACTCACGAGCGTAAACAGTTTATCCAAACCATAAAGTCTATTGCCGTTGCGGGTGACCCAGCGGTCATTCAAGGTTCCGAGTGGCCCATTCTCGTGCTTCAGGCGACTGAACTTTGGATTGGTGCACTGAGAATTAAGTACGCTGCAAAGGATCTCGATACGGCCGAGAAAATGATCGCAGATCTAGGACTCACTTTGAACCGGATGATTGTGCGCCACGGCGGTCGGATTGAACAGGATCTTCTGAAAAATCTTTTGATTCAGCTTGAGAGCAACAAACTTTTGCCGGCGATGATCAAGGTTAAATCCGTTAATAACGCGATGGACGTTATACTCGGTAAGCTGCTCGCAGGTAACTCGCATCCGAAAAAAGCGGAACTGACTCATGGACTGATGAAGGATCACGCGGACCGAATTGTCGAAATTTTTCGCGATTGGATCGAGGGCGAGCGCGTCGCCACCGAAATTGCTGGCCCGTCTAACTTCGCTACCCTTGAACAAGCTCGCGTTACAATGAGTCAGATTGCCACCAGAGCAAAAGAGCCGGTCGGTGAAATCGCCCGCATTCAGATGTCAGAACTAATCCTTCGCGGCCGTCCACTTGTTCATGATCTTGAGGGCAGAATGATGGTCGTCCCGACCGAGCAAATTCATGGATATCGACGTTCTGATTTGTCGACTCTCAATCTATCAAGAGTCCTTGTTAACGTTGCTATGCGTGCCTACGCCTATGAATCTGGGCGAGCGGGATCGATGCCCCAGCTGACTGAGGAAGAGGCACAAGAAATCTTCACGGAATTAAAAGCGATCGGCACCGACGCCGGCCTCGTCGACATTCGTTCGCTCCAGTCGGGAAATCGTACGTTCATGGAAGCGAATATCTTTCTATCGGTGTCGGACGGCAATCAATACATGTCCTTACATGAATCGGTTGAATGGTTTGCGACAATTATGTCAGCCGGAAAAACAGCCGACCTCATTCACGCCGATCTATTGCAAAACTGCGGGACTGCGCCCTTGGACGTCTTTGGTCGACAGCGTCTGAAGGCCAAGTGTTTCCGAGACGGAATTTTCCCAGTTCTTCGGGCGCGAATGTCACATCTACCAAACGTGACCCGAGCTCTGAATCAAATTGAACGCTCTCGCACCACGGTGGGCTTCTTGCGCGCTCTTGAGCGTTCCTCCAGACCATTGGGAGAAACGGACTTGCCGCTGGAGTCGAGTGAAATTCGAGTCGTTTCACCTATCCTTCACTACGCGGAATCACTTTTCGCGCGACACGATACGAACAATTCTTCTCTGTTAGATGAACCAGAAGTATGGGGAATATTTCCGTTGATTCAGCCGTTCATACAGAAAATGGCTGCTGGCCTGGAACTGTCTCAAGGCGAAGAACGCGCAATTTTTTCTTGGCTTCTAACTGAGGGCGAACCTCCGAAATCGACAACTGGTGGAAAAGTAAGATTGAAACTTCACCAGGGACAAATGTCCCTGGGCTTGACAGACGAACGTGCAACTATTCAAGACGTCGTCACAATATTGGCAAGTTTCAATCAGGTCGGCCGAGAAAAGAAAAATGCCGACGTAATTGCGTACTACAAGGAAAATCGCGCTCAGTGGGAAGCTGGAATTTCGCGCAGCGATCGCAAGGCGTTTGAGATGACTCGCACGCTCTTCCATTGTGCGAATGAAGCTGACACCGATCTCTCGAGAGTTTTCTTGTCTCGCCGAGCTGATATTTTTGCGGTTGATTCGAAGCTCGATGAAGACGAACAGGCGGAGGCGTTTCTTAATCGCACTAAGTCGATCATCCAATCGGATCCGCAGCTTCAGCTGACCTGCATGGCGTTTTAGTGAGGAGCAGGTGGTGGCGAGCCCACCATCTTGTACCAATAGGGCGTTAAATCCAGGTTCACATCAAGCTTCTTTACGAAATTGAACATCCCGCCAAGTTTGCGATGAAGAAAGATGATTTCCTGTGGCGGTGGCGAAAAGCGGAGCGACTTCGCAAATTTGGTTCCAGCTTCCCGAGTTCGCTTCGCATAATCATCGTCATCGAATTTAAACGGTTGTTTCTTGTCAAAAAACGGCTCGATAGAATGCCGCATAAGATCGGCGAATAGCTGTTTTGATTCCTCGCTTTCGCGGTCGCTTATCAATCCGAACTCGATACCCTCTTGAATAATGTGGGACGCACTCAGCGTTCCCATGGCGGCAAGAAATTTTCGGTATCGACCGCGGAACTCTTCGGTGTATTTAATTGCAGCACCGAAATCCAGCAAGACAAGCGTGTCGAGTCCTGTCTTTTGGTCTCGACCTATCAAAAAGTTTGCGAAGTTGGGGTCTGTTTGAACGAGACCCCAATCAAAAAATTCTATGCAAAAAAGATCAAGCATTCCATGGCCGATTCGCTCGCGCCTTTCGACCGATGGACGACTTCGCAGCCAGGAATCAATGCTTGCCCCGGTTTCCCAAGTCATTGTTAGGACTCTTCGACCGCTGTGCGATGTGATGGGCTCTGGGACCACGTACAGCGGACTTTTACCGACCTGCAGCTTCAGTACCTGCTCCCGATATTCCGACATCAGTCGAAGTTCTTCGGTGTAGTTCGATTCTTGCTTTAGAACTCTTGTGAGTTCTTCGAAAAGAGGTGTGAGGTCGACGTCACGCCCGGAAGCACCTAGCACGGTGTTGGCAAGTCTGCGCAGAATTCGCAAGTCAGAGTCGATCGAATCTGCGACTCCGGGATACTGAATTTTTATAGCAACATCTTTGTCGCCGAGGCGTGCCCGGTGTACTTGACCGATGCTCGCTGCTGCATCAGGTGTTTCATTGAGTTCATCGAAGTCTGCCAAGGTTTTTTCGCCAAGAT
This sequence comes from Deltaproteobacteria bacterium, assembly GCA_017302795.1. GTDB lineage: Bacteria > Bdellovibrionota > Bdellovibrionia > Bdellovibrionales > JAMPXM01. The sequence goes on from JAFLCB010000012.1 coordinate 108,415, forward strand.
CATCGGCTAATACCTTTCGGACCACTTCGAACTTAACCGGCTCGGCAGACGCTTGTAACTTCGAGAGCACTGCCATCGCTTCTGGCGGAAAGTAATCAGCCGAGTCGATAGAAAGTAGCTGGCCCACTTTCATGGCCGCTCCTTTTAGCTGTGAGAGGTTCTCGGCGATGAGTTTTGCTTGATCCAGGCGGGCGTCTGCCCGAAGCCGTTCTCCACCCTCTGAGTCCTTTTTTTCTGCTCCCGGAAGTCGAGACTTAATGTTTTGCGCGAGTTCACTGGTGCCGACTTTTGCCGCAAGTTTTAGGAGTTTAAATGACCGGGATCCTGTGGATGACTTCATGTGGACTCAGTTTAGATCACTCTGGCGCAATTGTCTTGTGGGACGGGGGGCGTCTCCGGTAGGCTGACTCACAGTTCAGCAAGGAGTGAAATATGGCCCGTAAAAAAGCAGCATCGAAAAAGAAGAAAAAAGTAAACAAGTTGCATAAACGCCGTCTCAGCAAGAAGAAGAGCCTGACTGGCCGAAAAAAGAAGCGTTAAGCCCCTCGAGCTAGCCGTCGCGGCCCATTCTGGACCGCTTCGGTGCCGGCCTAACACATCGGCCTAACACATCGAATTGGCCGGCCGACAATGAGTAAGAAACTCTTTTCTCGTCGAATCCGATTCTTTGAAGTCGCCGCGTACTTCAGTTGTTGAAGTCGTAGAGCTCACGTCGCGGATCCCGCGCGCAATTACGCAGTAGTGCTTTGCATTTATTGACACTGCTACGTGCGGAGTACCCAGTAAAGTTTCAAGCGCGTCAGCAATTTGTTTTGTAAGACGCTCTTGGACCTGTGGGCGACGGGCAAAGAAATCCACGATCCGATTGATTTTGGATAGTCCAATTACTTTTTCAGTGGGGATGTAAGCGACCACTGCGCGACCGTCGATGGTTTGGAAATGATGTTCACACGTCGAAAGCACCGCGATGTCACGCACCACGATCATTTGGTCGTACTTCATTTCATTTTTGATCGTTGTTATCTTTGGAACATTTTTCGGGTTGAGGCCCGAAAAAACTTCGTCCACGTACATTTTGGCGATCCGTCTTGGAGTGTCTGCAATGGAGTCATTTTCGAGATCCATTCCCAATGTCTCTAAGATTTCTTTGATGGAGGCTTGAATTTTGGAGCGCTTCTCATCGTCGGTCAGCCCGTTAGGGCGCTGCGGCGACGCCAGAACGGTTTTTAACCACAAATCTGTTTGCTCCGAGGTCTTTGTCTTGGTCAAGGTCTTCGTTTTTTTTCTTTTCATTGGCCATTACCCTTGGTGGGATTTAGGTGATCTGTCAACCCGCAGCCAAAATCCATGGGGGCCATCCAATGAAAACTGAACCGCTAAATAAAACTATCACAGAGCAGGCTCTGGATCTCTTCAAGCGCGTGACAGAACGACTGAATTTGGAGCTTCCGAAGTCGGGCGAGGAATTGGAGCGAGCGTTCCACGATCCACTTTTAAGCACAGCCTTCTTTGTCGCTAAGGTGCCGGTTCTTGCATTTATTGGCGCTTCCGTTGCGAAGATCAATCGCCTTGAATGCCAAGTAGATCTGCCATTTTCCTGGCGATCACAGAATCCGTTCAATTCGATTTATTTTGGGGCACAATCGGCGGCTGCCGAGCTTTCCACTGGCGCCCTCGTACTGCGCGCCATCGCTGATCTGGGACTTGGGCCGGAATCGATTTCAATGTTGGTTGTATCGATGGATGCTAAGTTTGGAAAAAAAGCGAAATCCTTAACCTCCTTCTATTGTGGCCAAGGAGAAGCTATTCACGACGCCGTTTTGCGGGCAAGTCGCGGCGAAGATGTGACTTTGGAAGTCGAGACCGTCGGCCGAATGGCTGACGGTGCAGAGGTTTCACGTTTTCGATTCGTTTGGGCGGTGAAAGCGAAGTCGACAGAGGGTCGATCCGGTGGTACCACTCGTAGCCAATGATTCATTTTTCGGGCGTCACTAAGCAGCATGGCAATAAAGTCCTTTTTCACAGCGGAAATTTCCAGCTCAATCCAGGCGAAAAAGTCGGTTTGGTTGGACCGAATGGTGCTGGCAAAACAACAGTCTTTCGTCTGATTGTCGGCGAAACTACGCCAGATGATGGACGAGTCTCCAAGCCTGATAAAACAGTTGTGGGCTACTACTCGCAAAGTATCGACGAAATGAGAGGGCGTACTGTTCTCGAAGAAGTGAAGTCAGCTGCTGGTGATCTTTCCAAGATGCAGACTGAACTTTCTCAGCTCGAAGCGAAATTGTCGGAGCCGATGGATGACGACGTGATGATGAAAACGGTCGATCGTTATGGCGAGCTCCAGGCTGAGTTCGAACGATTGGGCGGGTACGATCTCGACTCTCGGGCGGCCGAAATTTTAACTGGTCTTGGAATTCCACCTGAAGATCAAAGTCGCATGACAGAGACGTTTTCCGGCGGATGGAAAATGCGCATCGCACTGGCAAAAATCCTAGTATTGCAACCCGACGTTTTACTGATGGACGAACCGACGAACCATTTGGACATCGAATCGATTATTTGGTTAGAGCAATGGTTGCAGAATTTTAAAGGTTCGATTTTGATGACCTCCCACGATCGCGAGTTCATGAACCGAATCGTGAAAAAGGTTATCGAAGTCGCCCACAAGACCATCACAGTTTACGGCGGAAATTACGATTTTTATGAGCGCGAAAAAGCGATTCGCCTCGAGCAGTTGATTGCAGCTGCAAAACGCCAAGACGATATGTTGGCAAAGGAAGAAGAATTTATTGCGCGGTTTGCCGCACGCGCTTCGCATGCAGCACAGGTTCAATCTCGAGTTAAAAAACTCGATAAAATCGATCGAATTGAAATTCCATTAGAAGAAAAGCAGATTAACTTTGAATGGCCAGTCCCGCCCCGCGGTGGAGAAGAGGTCGTAAAGTTTCAAGGTTTAGGTAAAACATGGAAGACCGAGGACGGGCGGGAAAAACTGGTTTTCAGAGGCGCAAGCGGCCTCGTAAAACGCCAAGATCGAATTGCAGTGGTCGGTGTGAACGGTGCTGGGAAGTCGACGCTCTTAAAAATTATCACCGGGCAAACGGAAGCGACCGAGGGTCAATCGACGATCGGTGCCTCGATCGAGGTCGGTTACTTCAGTCAGAATTCGCTGGATATTCTAGACCCTCGTTCGACTATCGTTGAAGAGGTTCATTCAAGAATTCCCAATTCAAATCTTGGAACAGTGCGAAGCCTTTTGGGAGCATTCAAATTTTCTGGCGATGAAGTAGAAAAGAAAATTTCTATTCTCTCGGGTGGGGAAAAATCGCGAGTGGTACTCGCCACCATTCTGGCGAGACCTGTTAATTTTCTAGTTCTGGACGAGCCGACGAACCATCTGGATATCGCTTCTCGGGAGGCGCTTTTGGACGCCGTCAAAAACTTCCCAGGCACAGTGATGATTGTAAGTCACGATCGCCATTTTTTGAAAGAGATCACCACCAGAGTCTTCGAGCTGGATAAGAACGAGCTCCACATTGTGGATGGCGACTGGGATTACTATCTGGAAAAGCGCGGCCACGCACGGGGCCTCTAGCTTTAGGTCAAAGATCGCAAGTACTGAGTTGAAACTTGCGCCGGACGCGTTCACAATAAAATTTATGGCAACGCAAACAAAGTGGTACAGCACGCCCCAAGTGATTCTCCTTTTTCTTGGAATCGGCGTTTTACTTTTTGTTTCCGGATTCGGAATTGGCAAATGGTTTGGCTCTGGGAGCCTGCGTAGCCAAGAGGACTTGGTCTTTGCCGAATACAAAGCCGGCGAGGCAACGGTCAAAATTTACGGGCGAGACGTGCTGCCGAAGCTGGCGGATCGACTTCGAGATCTTGAACGCGAAAAGTATCGATTGAAGCGCGAGTTCACTGAAAGCCTCATTTTCGAAAAGGCGAGTTTGAAGACTCCTACCGAACCTGCCAGATTTTCAGAAGAAGAGTTAAAAAAGTTTGCGGAGCAAAGAAATCTTGTCGTTTCCAAGCTAAGTCCGCAGCAGAGGAAAGATCTGGAAGGAAATTTTCGTATTCACAAAGTACAAGCTAGTCGTCGCAGCGAGCTTCAAAGTTTGCTAGATAGTGAGGAAACCGTTTGGAACATTCCTATCACCTATCACCGATCGCAAATCAAAGTTGGCATTGGTAGCGTTCCTGCTTTCAAATTTGGACGAGGAAGAGGAACGCTGGTCGTGTTTGGCAACTATCATTGTCCCAGTTGCCCGAGCTTATGGACCAAACTTGATTCTTTGATGCAAGTGAAGGGCAGAGGGGCAAACCTTCATATTCGTTATCGAGTGATGGACGGAGATGCGCCGATTGTACGTGCTGCTGCGATGGGTGCGTTCTGTGCGAATGATCAGGGACTGTATGCTGCCTATCACAACGCGGTGGTTGCCGCGCCTCCTCGTGAGCTAAGTGACTTCCATCGGACTCTCGAGCAGTTGGGAATAAAGCGTGATATTTTTGATTCCTGTTTAGCCGCAAAGGCCACGGAGGCTCGATTGAACCGAGACCTTTTGGATGCCGGCGCTATTGGAATAGCAAGTCCAACCATAGCGGTGATTAATGGAACTCCGATCGAAGCTGACGAGCCGCTGACGGAGTATTTGACCCTTCTAGGGCATTAAGATTCTTGTTTGTCCCGGAATGGCGCAAAGATATTGAGCGATTGTGAAATGAATGTCTCAATTCGGGACGGCTAGACCAAGAGCTAAGGTTCGAAGCGTAAAGTGTCGATAAGTACTATGTGGTACGTCACTGGAAAACTCTCTCAATTCAACCTGATTTCGTGCGTTCG
>JAFLCB010000013.1 GCA_017302795.1 Deltaproteobacteria bacterium
GTTTCAAAGCCGTGGGATCGCTGGCCGCGTTGACAACCTCGCTCAATAGAAACACGCCCATAAGCGCAACCAGAAATAAATTCGGCAGATTATTCAAGTTTCTCATTTGCTCCACGTTAAACATCGGTGTTGGTCTTTGGCAATGGGCGTACGGTTTTGTTCCGCGCCTAGGCAAGCCTGTGTTGTGTTTCAATATGATCAGCTATTTCGGCGCAGATTTGTGAAGTTTACGCCACAGTTGCATTCCGCGCAGTGACGATCCCAGTTTTGCCGAAGAAATGAGGCTAACATCAAGATTCGCCTAGTTTACGGTTTCGGAGGGTTGGGTTGGAAAAGCGCAAGAGAGTACTTAGCAAGGCAGCAACTAGACTTATTTGGCGGCTATCGCCGCTCATTCCGAAGGCTATTCGCAGCCGAGTCATCCGGAAAGTGTTTAAGCGGCCGCGCTACGACGAGACGTTGAATTTGAGTTTCCGACGAGCGGAAACCGAAGAAGAGTTTGAAGGAGCATTTAGGCTGGTCTACGAAAGTTACCGCGAGCTTGGTTTGATCAACGAAAATCAGACCAACTTGAGAGTAACAAAGTACCATGCGCTTCCGACAACAGCGGTGTTGATTGCTGAACACGCGAGTGAGGTCATAGCGACTCTGACAGTCGTCGTTGATTCTAGTCTAGGAATTCCCTGCGATTCACAATGGAATTTAGCAGAAATCCGTCAGAGTCATGTACGAGTGGCCGAAGTCACCTCGCTCGCAATCGCCAAACCTTGGCGAACTCGGCGTGGGGCGATCTTGCTTCCGCTCTGCAAGTTTATGCGCCATTATGCCGAGCAGATTCTTGCAGTGGATGCACTGGTGGCGGTTACCCATCCCAAAGTGGCAGCGTTTTATGAGGATGTTTTGCTTTTTCAAAGAGTTCCACGGGCGCGTGCTTCAAGCTATCGACATGTAAAAGGGGCGCCAGGTTTTCCTCAATATCTGTCACTTGGCGGGTTGGGAAACCGGAGGTTCCGACAAACCTTCAACCATCTTCCCGAAGCTGAGAACATTTACCAGTTTTTATATGAGCCTGCTTGGCCCAACTTTCACATGCCTAAAAACGTTCGAGAATCAGATCTCGCAGCCAATCAGTTCCAATCAGCAGGTCTTCTAGAGACCCTTTTCAGGCGCAAGTCAGATGTCGTCGATCAGCTAAGCGAACAAGAAAAAACGGCTCTTTTTAGCCGCTATTTTCACCGGCGATACTTCGATGTCTTTGCCCTCGATCGATCGGGCCTTGACACAAATGCCAGCGGCCAAAAATATGAACGACGAAGTGCCCGATTTATGGCTCAGATTTCGGCGCGGATTCGCTCGGTAAAAGCCAGTAGTGATGAACGTTCAATGCAAGGATTGGCGCTGGAGGTCTCGCGCGAAGGACTCTGTGTTCGTGATGTCGTTCAATCGCAAATCCAGCAGCGCGGCGAGGGAATCAGTGTTGAAATTACTTTGCCAGGACATGGCGCCCCTATTTCGCTTGAAGGCCACGTAGCCTGGGTGGATCAAAAATTCGGTCGGGTTGGGGTCAAACTTGCATCTAACTCTGATGTCAGCTGGCGAAGTTATATCGAGCGTCTAGAAAGATCGTTATTGGCCGACACAGAGTATTCGACGATATCGCACAGCGCTTTGCGCTCGGTGCCCTCAGGAATCGGAAAGAAAGAAAGAGGATAGCCAATTCGGCAAAGCCATATCGGTAGCTCGATATTTCTATTTCCCCTTTTAGCGTCGGCACCGGTAAATGCGGTCGTAAGAATATCTGCACCTACCGAAAAATGTTCGTCGGCACCATTGACGCCTAACTTCAGTGGCCGTCCGATCAACATCGCGTGCGCACCGATCACGGAAATATTGTGTGGTTGATACGCTATTTTCTGGCCGTTGAGCCAAGCCCACTGGCGGACAATGAGTCGCCCAGTATCAACGAGTGTTGCCACTGAATCCATTTTCGCTGAAACGTACAGAAATCCGCCAGACATCAAGCACGATGCAAGCGTTTGAAAAACGTGACCTGCCGACATCACCAAGGAAACTGTCCTACGCCCGGTCGTCGCCTTTGCGAGGACCTTAAGGAGTCTTGCGGCTGGAGCCGGAAGCCCCATGTTTTCGATGGACATTCCAGTTTTACTTTCTTCAACTTCGCGCCGATTGAACCGGCTCCAACGGAAAACGTCCTGGAAAGCTGGTTTCGAGCGGATGACATAGCTTTCGCTTCGAAGAAGATACGCCAGAAACTTGGGACGCAAAATCAGCTTTCGCATCGGCAGAAAGTGGACGCGGCAATCATTGTTTTGGTTATTGAGTGCCAGCAAAGCTTCGATCGTGGGTGATGCGATTGGTCGCCAAGAAAACGGAGTCCGCTGCGTTCGGCGTTGCAGGAGTTCTGCCGAGCTAATGGCGATTTTGTCTTCGGAACTTAGGGATGATGGCGTAATAGGAAAAAACGCAACTTTCATCCAAAACTCAGCCGACACGAGTTTCTCGAAGTCGGCTTCAAGGATTTCGAAGGTGATTCCCAACTTTTCCTCTTGTGCCGCAACTTGTAGGTGTTCCAGTAGCATGCCAAGGGACAGCAGTGTCGAAGTATGTCGGTTGCATAGGACGTGTTTGGCCGCAGCTAGGTCGATACCAATAGAAACGCTTGGCTGGTTGGAGCTGAGCTCCACCTTGATCCGCCAAGGTTGACAGTTGTCGCCAGTCGGCGTTCGCAACGCAACCGTGAGCATGCGATCGATTTGCTTTTGAGTGATCATGATTTCCCCATCAGGTTGCGCCGAGCTCGTGCTCGCTTGAAGCGTTGCCACGGACTGTTGCCGCCCATGGGAAGCCATTCCTTAGTGGCCGAATTTAAATATCCATCGATATGCCATGACCAAGGTGCTCGGACGACCTGTCCACGTCCAAGCAGGACCTTCAGCGCATAGGACCCTGCTAGCCCTGCACATAGGTAACAGGCCATTGGCGTCGAAGGCGCGCGACGTTCGCGAAAGTTTATTGAGTTTCGATCGACCAGGTATTGGGAATGTTTAAGTTTTGGAGATACTCCCAAAAGGAAGCGAAGCGCCAGTTCGTCCTCGCTAAGTTCGCTCTTAGGTATTGAAAAATAACGAAGCGGCGCCATTGAAAATTCGTCAAAAAATACCACCGAAGCTCCCATGCCAAGTGGGGCAACAGTGATGAAGGGCACGCCCCGTTTATGCAGTTCGTCAAACAGCAAAAAACGCGTGCGGAGGACGAAGAAATCGAGTCCGTCGACATAGAAATCAATCTGGTTTGTAAACGCCGCAAAATTTTCTGGGCTAACACCATCAGAAAATACAGTAATCTTGGCGCTTGGATTGATTGCCAAAATTCGTTCTCGTGCAACCTCGGTTTTAAGTCGACCAAGGTTTTCCATCGTCGCTCCGGCTTGGCGATTGAAATTCTGCAACTCAAAACGATCAAAGTCGGCAATGTGAAAGTTCTCAACACCAAGCCGCGCCAGCAGTTCGCAATAGTGACCGCCAACACCCCCGAGGCCCGCGATCGCGACCCTCTTGTTTTTCAGGCGTTCAAGCTCGCCCGGAGTTACCCAACCGATCGTTCGCGAGAATGCGAGCGAATGTGAAAACTCCTGAGTTGTTGGTCGATCAACTTTCGATTTCAGCATATTGTCTTTCACGATGACGCCAAACATTCTAAATATCAAATTCAGAATATAGGTGTTTTTTGACTCCGAATAATTATCGCTTCACGCTTTCAGCCATTCTGGTCGACTCAAATACCAGTTTACCGTCTTGGCGAGTGAGTGTTCGAAGTCTAGTGGAATATTCCACCCTAACTGTGCAAGCTTAGCTCCATCCAGAGCGTATCGCAGATCGTGCCCTGGTCGACTTGAATGAAAATCGACGAGCTCACTGATTAACGGTCGCCCTAATATTTTTGATATTGATTGCGCCATTGCCAGATTGTCGACTTCTTTTTCGCCGACAATATTGTACTTTTCCGATGTCGCTGCGCGCGATTGAACGAGAAACAATACTGCTGCTGCGACATTGCGCGCATGAATCCAGTGCCTTGATCCGGGAGTCTTTCGGTCGGCATCGGCATGAATAATAACCTTTTCACCTTGCAACACGCGGCGAATTACCAGTGGAATGAATTTCTCTGAATGCTGACGTTCGCCAAAGATGTTCATGCAGTGGGTGATGACGACAGGAAGTTTGTAAGTGTTCGCATATGCGAGACATAGTTCTTCACCGCCGGCTTTGGTTGCGGCGTAGGGGTTCCCAGAATTGTAACGATCCCATTCTTTATAGTTCACTCCGACAGGAGCCGGACCAAACACTTCATCAGTCGAGAAGTAATAGAACGTTTTTAGTTTCGACATTTTTCGAGCTATCTCAAGCATCCGCATGGTGCCGACAACATTAGCCATGACAAAGGGTTCGGCATTGTCAATGCTCCGGTCAACATGCGACTCAGCACCAAGATGAAAAATATGATCAATGCCACCAATCTCTTTTGTCATGCCGTCACCCAGCGGTTGACTGAAGTCCGCCGCCAACATCAAGACCCTTTGACCGTCAAAGCATTTGATATCGCGTAGGCGATCAAGGCCTTGCGAAGCATAACTGAGCTTGTCCATCACGACGATTTCCCAATCGGTGTTTTTCAAGAAATGTTCGACGAAATGATGGCCGACGAATCCGCAGCCACCTGTGATCAAAACGCGAGTTTTCATATTGTTCCCCATTAAGTGTTTAAACGGCCTCTGTGATTAAGTTCTGACGTGCGCTGAAAACTTCAACGACCAGCCTTGCAAAGCGACTCTGTGGTGAGTACGACGAGGCGATGTTTTTCATCTCTTGCGCCCGACTGCGGTACTCACTATGGTCGAGCACTTCGTGGAGAGTGCGTCGCAGGAGCTGCGGTGTAACTTGATCGGCTCGAAGTAAAACTCCGAACCCCGATTTTTCTACAAAGTTCATTGCTAGGTACTGATCAAGATTTTCCGCAATTCCGATCAGTGGGCATCCAGCCATAATTGCCTGGTTAATGCTCCCGGAACCGCCGTTGCAAATCATAAGCTCTGCTACGGCGAGGGCGCGATCTGCTGGAATAAAGTCGGCTATGAATGCGTTGGCCAACGGTTTGGCAATTCGATCTTTGTCTGAGGTCGCGACGAGGAGCTGCAGGTTTTCTTCGCCCATAGCCGAAAGCAGTTTTGGCAAAAGGCCCGTTCGGCCTGAGGAACCAAGGGACACAAACACAGCCCGTAGTTGAGGGTCAATTTGGTGCCACCAATCGGGCAATTTGGTTTGCGTGGACCAGGTCAGTGGCCCTAAGTAGCGATGATTCGATGGTCGATCAAAAGTCGGAACGACATCAGGCAGGTCGGGATACAGGACGAAATCACCGTGGCAATAGAATTCGCGGTAGTCGATCACTGGCTCTAGGCCGTAGTGTTTGAGAAATAGGTTGAAGGGCGCAGCGAAGGAACTAAACACGCTCGGCCGGAACCAATTAAAGAGTGTCTGGCCCAAGACCGGTCCAAGAACTGAGAGCACCGGATGCGAGGGCACAGTCCATAACGGATGGGCATAAGGGCTCCAATGCGCGTTGACGATATTGATCGTCGGCAGCTTCCTCAGTTTTCCGCTGACGGCAAGTGAGAGGCGGAAGTCACCGACGATCAGATCAGGTTCGAACTCATCGATTTGACGTAAGTCTTCTTCGACATAACCAATCAGTGTTTTCAAATCATATGGGTTTCGTCCGGCTTTGAGGCTTTTTAAAAAATGTTTTGGGGCAATGCTGGCAAGTGAGCCCTTGGTGAAGGGAAGTGAGCCAAGCAGATGATCAAACCCGGGAGCGCTGAGCAGTTTGATGTCATAGAAATTCGGGTTAAGCGAAGCCGCTAAGGCGCTGAGGCGCCCAACATGAGCGAGGGTCACGGCTTCGGCCATGAAGAGAATTTTTTTTCGCATCACGATATCCTTCCTTGGACGTGGTGAAATGTTCGATGATTTGTCTGATCGCTTTTTAGGGTTCTAAATCACTCCGTGTTGGTGGTTGCATCGGAGCGCGATGTAAAAGTGTGGTTCTGGGTTTCTTTTTAATAAGGCAAAATTCACTTGGGCTGGTCCGCATATATTCGCGAAACTGACGATTGAAGCGGCTCAAGTGAGAGTAGCCAGAGTTAAAAGCGGCGGCGGTGACCGTTTCGCCGCTGCTCATAAGTTTCAATGAATAGAACAGACGAAGTCGATTGCGATAGGCAACGGGAGAAATTCCATAGCAGGCCTTAAAAGCACGTCCCATAGCAACGCGCGAGACGCCAAGCTGTTGCGCTAGTCCCGCAATCAGAAGTTCGTTTCGATAGCCAGCATCGATGAACGCTTTGACTTTGGCAGCGAGAAGCGAGGGTTTCTCGATTTTTTCAATGACGCGGTAGTCGAGTGATTTCCATTTTTCAAGAAACGAAAAAATCTCTTCTAATGTCGAAGGAAGTTCAATCGAGGGCCAGTCCCAGCAGATAGCCTCTTTCGGTGCTGTGGAAGGAAGTTCTCGCTCGGAGGCGAAGGCCGCCCATTGAATCTGAGTGGGATTGAGATTCCATTCGATCAAGCTATAAGGTGGAATAAAAAAGGCCGTCGGACCCGTGAATTCAATTTTTTCGCCTTTTCGATTTAGCGCGACTTTTCCAGGGGGGCAAATGCCGATTCCCAAGAACCAGGTCGCGCCAAAAACATCGATATTGATATTCGGTCGGCGCACGGTTTGATTGCGCTCCCAAAACGTCAGATCTTTTGACAGTAAAAAAACGCGCTGCTCATAGACATCTGATTTGATGTCGTACACAGACGGCGATTTTAGTTTTTTTGTCATGGGTTAAAGTCTGTCATTGGTGAAAAAAGTGACTACGCGTTTTGCAACTTGTTAGGCAATAAATAAATATTCCCGACGTTGGTGCTGCGCACCGCTTCTGACGTCTAGCACTGCGGTTGAACGACGCGGCCAGTCCGTCCCACCTTATATTCACTCGGGGTTGTACCGAGAAGTTCCTTGAAGTGACCAATAAACTGGCCGGGGTTGGAAAATCCGGAGTCGTACACAGCATCGGTAATATCATATCCAAGGCCCATTAGACGAATCGCTTCAAACAGACGAAGTCGAGTGCGGTAGTCAATCATCGATATTCCATAGGTTCGTTTGAATTCGCGCGACAAGATCGAGCGATCCAGCTGCAACTCATCTCCTATATCCTGAATTTTACAATCCTCTTTAAACCGGGTATCGATTAGTTTTTTTATCAACGCACCACTGGTGTTTGATGGGTTTGTCACCTCGGGAAATCGTTCCATGACGATCTCGGTGGTGTTTTTCTGCTCAAGAGCAACCGCCAAGACGGCTTCGCGAGTGGCGGGTTGGCATCGATTCCAGCTAAAAAAATGCGGTCGCGCAAGAGGACGAGGCAGCGGTTCATTGCCGGTGAAACAGGTCCAGCGCAGGAGTCCCGGAGCAATGGTCCATTCGACAAGTGAAAAGGAGGGAAGTAGGACGCCAATGGGGCCTTCAAGCGGGATCTTTCTATTTCCTGAACGTACCTTCAGCTGACCTCGAGCCGGATCAACCAAGCCCAAGTTCCACTGCGAGGCAAAGGCGTCAATCAGTGTGCGTGCGACAGGGAAAATATGCGTGCGCTCCATACGGATGATATCGCGTGTGAGAAAGCGAATTTGCGACAGATATGTTTTGGTTAAGACCTCGAACTCTGTGCCGGGAGCAACGCCTTGGTGCGAAATCGCCATGCTAAAAATTGATCATCATCGAGGAGCCACACGCAAGACCCATCACAAAACCGGAAGTATTGACGCGCAGCCCAGGTCTAATCTTTCTGCAATGGAAAAGTATTGGACAAAGGCGACTGATCGATTTCATTACGCACTCTTCAGTCTTGTCGAAAATGAGATCGACCTCAGTTCCACGGTTACCATGGTGAATTTGGTTGATGCGACAAACATCGACGAAGCTCGTCGGAGCAAAGGACAAGATGCGCCAACCTACACGGCCATTCTTGCGCTGCTATTAGCGAAGACCTTGATCGAAATGCCGCAATTAAATGTACGGTGGTACCGCCCATTTGGATTCTTGCCACGGCGGTTACAATACTTCACTGGCGCCGATATCGGCATTGCTTCGGAAGTGAAGGACCCCAATCTTCATCATGTGGCCTATGTGGCGGTCATGCCAGATGTCGAGAAAATGTCCCTCTCTGAAATCTCTGCCTGGCTTAAGCGTTACCGCAACACTGAATCCGTACCACAGTGGCAAGCGTTCAGTGGACTTGTGCGGCGGGTACCACCGCTGTTGGCCCGCGTGATTATGCGACTGCCAGTTTACTTTCCTTCGATGTGGAGTCGATATCGGGGGGGCGCGGCGCTGATCAGTTCACCCGCAAAGTACGGAGTTGATCAAATTGCAGCGGCTTGGTCATCACCAATTGGAGTTTCGTTTGGTTTTGTTAAGGCACGTCCAATTGTGAAAAATGGTGTGGCAACAGCGTGTCCGTCTTTTTACCTGACGCTCAACTTTGATCGCCGAATTTTATCGGGCGCCGATGGTGCACGATTTCTGAAGCGCCTAACCGAGCACCTCGAGAGCTTTGGTCATGAGTCCGATCGTGGTCTGATCGCCCGCGAAGCCTTGTAGTGACTTGGATTGACGCCCAACTGAGAACGAAACTGCTCGATGAATCGACCTTGAGTGGAAAAGCCCACTTCGAGAAGGGCTGTAGTGAGATTTTCGCCAAGATAGATTCGTCTTACGGCTTCCATGATGCGAAGCTTGTTGCGATAGGCAACGGGCGAAAGCCCGTACACCGCGTTAAACTCGCGGCTCATGACCCCCCAGGAAATGCGCAGTGCCGCGCCGACAGATTGAATTTTTAGATCCTCTTTGAAATTTCCATCAATGTAGGCTTTTGTCCGCATCGCTGTCGAGGATGAGTATCGTTCAGACTGAAAAGTGACCGGGTTTTCGGCCCTGGCCAGGCAATCGGCAACCTCTTTCGTCGTCCTCGGAGTCTTGCCGGGTGAGTTAAAAATCATTGGGACTCGGGGAGCATCATTTGGTAGGGGCTTTGGTGAACACATGGCGCTCCAATGAATTGTTCCTGGCGCCAGGTTCCATTCGATCAGCGTGAATGCTGGAAGAAAAATCGCGATCGGGCCGTTGAACTTTTCCGAAAAATCGATCAACCCAGAACCAGTCCGAATCCGCAGCTGTCCTGGCGCCAAGTCAGCAAATGCCAGGAACCAAGTCGCAAAAACATCTATCGTGCTGGTTGGCACGGGAAAGGTTTGCTGGCGCTCCATCAAGCAAAGATCTTCCGCCACACATTTTACCGTCGATTGAATGGTGCGAGTCTCGATTTGGAGCAGAGTACCGGGCTTCATTGCTTAACATAAGAAATCTCGCCGTAAGAAATGTCAAAAAATGGAAATCTTTGACGCTGAAGGTTGGGAGATGATGGCTCGCGATGGCAGTATACAAAAAAATTCCAACTGGATTTGCCGAGGCGACTTCCTGGGCTATGGCCAACGGACTTCAGCCTGCGCATATGGTCGCCATGACGACGATGGCGGACGCGACGGCCATCAGCGGTTTGCGCGAACGCGCGAAGGCCCAAGGCCATATTGCGCCGTCATATACTGCTTTAGCGGTGAAAGCTGCGGCCATTGTGATGCAGAATAATCCTTGGGCGAATCGCGCGATACTGGGTCCGCCATTTTTTCGAAAGCTGTATCAATTCTCTGAAATTGATATATCGGTCGCGGTTGAAAAGGATTTACCGGGCTTGCCGGGACAGCCATACGCCGCAACGATTAGAAGGACAGCGCATAAATCATTGAGCGAGATCACAAATGAATTGCGAGCCTTTGCCACGGCCGACGTGAAGACCGACTCTAGACTTCGCTTGTTCATGCGGGTATTGCGGTATGTGCCACCGCCCTTTAGTACATGGATGATTCAAGCGCCGTATTTAGGTCCTCGATTGTGGTCCATGCATCGGGGTTGCGCCTGTTGGGTTAACGCGCCCTCGAAGGCAGGGGCTGATTTGGTAATCGCCACTTGGCCTTGGCCGATCTCATTTTCATTTGGTTTAGTGAAAGAGCGCCCTTGGGTTTGTGATGGCAAAGTTGAGACGCGGTTGACGATTCCGTTGTTGATGTCATTTGATCGCCGAATTCAGGGCGGCGGGCCGGCTAGTCGGCTTTTTGCGGAATTCACACAAATCATCGAACAGGCAAAGTTGAGCGATGTAGATCGGTTAGAGGAAAAAGTCCCAGCTGTAGTCGATAGACCTCAGTCCGACGCGCGCCTTTTCGGTTGAGTAGTGAGTCGAGTTCTTTCATGCAGCGAAAAATAATTTTTCGCGCCTCCGGAAGGTCAATCGGGTCCATCGGAATTGTCAGTCCCATAGAACTTTGAATTTCAACGGGATTTATGGCCAGTGACTCGATCTGCTTTTCAAGATTTTGTTTTTGCACACGTAGAATTGAGTCCTTGGATTGCACGTTACCGAGTGTCGTTGTCTTGCTGGTTCGGACTTTGAGGTTGCCGTTGCGGGTGACCGATAAAAAACCAAGTTCAATGAGCTTTGCGAGAGCCGCCACCACCGTCACTTCTTCGAGTTTCAAAGCATGCGCGATCCATTGCGGCGCCGGCTCAAAGCCTTCGATGAGGAAAAGTTCGAGGATTGCATTGTAGTACCACGCATCCAGTTGATGGGCTTGTTGCGAGTCCAAGCTCGTATAGCTACCGGGGTCTTTTTGCAGAGCCTGGAGGGCCGTAGTCATTTGCTCTTTGGACCATTTCAAGGTGCTGCCAATGCGCGCCACGTTTCGTGTTGAAAAACGCCTTCGGCCCGAAATCAATTCAGAAACCGCAGAATGACTTATACCAAGCGCCTTTGCAAACGCGCGAAGTGAGTACTTGGGATTTTTTCGCATGCGTCGATTAAATTCTTTTTTAAGTATGAGGCGCAGATCGATGTCGGGTAAAAAGGCGATCGGGTTCGTTTCCATGCCGTGCACCTTAGTTCGAGCTATGTGGCAAAGCAAGTTTTGCAGGTACGGGATTTTAAAGTGGTCCAATTGGTTTGGACCACTTTGAGGTCGTCAATTTACCAATCGCATTGAGAGTTTTTGCCAGAGGCCTGTAGCATTGGCCCATGAATCCAATCAAGGTTTTTCATATAATACTCTGTGAGACGTTGAATAAAAAGGAGCGTGAGCGTGTTCCTGAGCCGGCACTGGTAATGTCCGACCAAGAGCATGTCGAAGCGTTTGCTGCAGGTAGCGACGAGGTGTTAGTTCCGCTTTACTGTCTACATCTTGAAAAATTGGCGAATCGGCTAAAACCGGGAGATCGCGTATTGGATCTCGGTTGTGGTTCAGGCCGGTTGCTCACGCGCGCCGCTTCGTTTTTTAAAGATGTTGAGTTCATCGGACTCGATCTGTCCGAACCGATGTTGCAATCAGCTCGCCTTTGGTCAGCACAGAATGGTGTTAGTAACGTGAGCTGGCAGAAAGGGGACATGGCAAACCTTGGTCAATTTACGGATTCCTCATTTGACGCCGTGACCTCTAGTTTGGCACTTCATCATTTGCCAGACGTAAGCGCTCTTAAATTGGCAATGGGTGAAATCGATCGGGTGCTCAAACCAAAAGGTGCGATCATTCTTTCTGATCTTGGATCCATTCATGCAGAGAGATCGATTCAAATTTTAACTGATGATCGACGCCACCTTGATCCGGCACCACTGATCGAGGATTATGAGAATTCGTTGCGCGCGGCCTTTTCAATGCGTGATTGGCGCTTCGCCATGGCGAGTGTTTCAAAAACGGATCTGCAGGCCCATCGGTCGCGGCCTTTGAATTTATTTGTGCAGATCGTCTCACCGGTTTTGGCCACTCATGCGGATGCTTTTTCGAGTCTCAAGCAATGGCGCAAGGCACTCAACCTCGAACAAAAATGGAATCACCGACTGCTGAAGACCTTTCAATCTGTTTGAAAGAGAATATTATCGGAAAACAACAAGAACCAGTTGATTGGCGCCTCTATTCTACCATCCATGAATCAGATTGAATCTTGGTTGAACGATGCACGATGGGCACCCTCAGCGGCCAACAATCAGCCTTGGCAAGTCGATGCCGAAGATCGAGGTCACGAAATAGCGTTGCAGCTTCGATTGACCGACTCAGCGATTGCGAAAAAAAGTGTAATGGATCCGATCGGTGGGGCAGCGTTGTTGGCCCTTGGGACTTTGGCTGAAACCATTGTCGTGTTAGCGCAAAGAGATGGCTATGTTTTGAAATCGATCCAGTCGCAGAATAAAGGGGACGATCTTTGGACAACGACGACACAAATGGTATTCTTGCGTGCAGCCGAAGGTCATCAATCTTTAGATAGCAAGCAACAGAAAGTGGCGGCAGAACTCGCAATTCAAGTTCCTTTGCGGCGCACGCATCGAGAACCGTTGAGTCGAAACGAACTCACCGAACGCCATTTACGGATTCCGTACGTCCTTAACAGTGATGGCTTACTCAAGGTTTGCGATTTCGGATTCAATCGATTAAAGTGGGCCAACCAGTTTTCACCTCTTGAAAAAATTCGATTCGACAATCGAGACCTTTTTCATGCCCTGCTGGAAGATATTCAAGAACGTGATTCGCAAGAAAAAACGGGTCTGCCGCAGAACACTTTGGGAGCCTCAAGACTTGGCTGTCTTATTCTCTCAAAGCTTAAAGCGCTCGGCCCGCGGCATGCGTGGTTCCTGACAATGTGTCGATGGGCCCTATGTCGAACATTTGTTGTCGAAAGTCTGTTGCAGCCTGTTCAAAACTGCAGCCATGTTTACTTTATTTCGGCTCGCGGCCATTTATCCCAGGATTGGATTCACCTTGGACGTTTTTTGCAGCGAGTATGGTTAGAGTTCAGCGCGGTCGGTATTGGCCTTCATCCAATGGCCACGTCACTTCTCGCCTATTCGGCGATCGGTAACTCGCGGGGTTCCGCGCTTACAAAAAATGAACGGGACCTCGTTATAAAAATCAATCAAGACATGATTGAAAATTTTAATTTGGACTTAAGCCAGCCAGGCATTTTTCTGCGAGTTGGCTATATTAAAACAGGGGCTCCAGCTTCGCCTCGCCAGCCGATTCCATTTTCACTTATTCACGCATGAAAGTCATCTGCACCAGGCCCGATTCAGTATCGCAAATATCTTGGTTTTCAAAAACCAAATCGAGGCGATTGCCGGTCACCTGGTAATGGTATTTGACACTCGTTTCACGATCGAGGCGGCCACCTGCGAAATCCAGGAACAGGTCGCGAGCTAGCTTCGGATCGCATGCCTTGATTTTTCTATCGTTGGGGTAATTACCAATCATGCTAAGATTCGAAAGCACACCGGGTTCGATCTCTCCCAGTTGTGCGACCTGATTTTTTGACAGCACATTTTGGTCAAATTCGTAAATAACCTCAAAGATCTCGCGCGTGTCGGTTCGACCATTTTCATCGGTCTTGTTGCATTTTGGCATCGTCACTCGCTTGGATACTTTCTTTGTCGCATCTAGCACCAGACGAATTTCGTATTCGTCCTCGGTCGGAAGAATTTTGGCCTTTTTTGCAGCTTTGTTATAGAGGTTTGAGCCGAGGCAAACAGTATTTGGTGAATCCTTGGAGTAGCGCAGAACCCACGACCAGCAGGGCTGATTTTTGGCACACTCGGGGCTGAATAGCGCACTGGTCCCATCACCATTCGCGGTGCTGTCAGCGCTATTGGCAGTGGCCATGGCTACACTATTCGCCCCGCCCAAGCCTGTCAGCAGTGTGAAAATCAAAAGCCATCCACGCATTTTATAGCATTGCATTTTAAAACCCTCTCCATGTGTCAGAGCCATTGAGAGACATTGGAGAGCAAGTCCTAAGCCAGAATTCAGAGCGAGATTTCTGCCCGAACTTTAGACGATTTGGCGGCTTGTTTTCGGCCAAAAACCCGAAAATGCCCTGGCTGCAATCCGGTGTAGCGCGTGAATAGTGTGTAGAAGTTTTTGAGGCTGTTAAAACCCATTTCTTGTGCGACATCGCTGACCTTCGGGCTATCGATAATCAGTGTCCAAATTGACTGAAACAGTCGCAGCTGGGTTCGGTAATCCACAGGAACCATGCCGAATGTTTGTTTAAAATATCGAGTCATGACGTCCGGATGAATTCCCAGTTCGTTGGCGTACTCTTGCAGTGTCTTTTCGCTTAAAAACTCTTCATCAATCGCGCGCTTCAGACGAAGTGAGTAGGGGTTTGAATCTTCACGTTTTTCAAAATCAATGAAGGGCGGTGGCACTTGATTTTCAAGGGTGAGCTTCGCTTGCATTATTTTTTCAACGTCCGTAAACGTGCTCGGCACTTCGGCGCTTCCAAGGTCGAAGGCAATGGCACGCCCAGACCAATGTTCTGGATAGGGCCGGCGAAACAAAAGCGCCTGCCAAGTCAATTCAAAAGGTCGCAGCAGAACCCATTCAACGATGCTTCCCGGAGGAGTCAACATCGCCTTCCTCCCTTCTAGTATGCAGAGGCCATCGCGAGTCTGCACGCCGATGGTGTTTGGTGGAAAATCGGAATAGGCGAGGGCCCAAACTTTCCCAAAGGTATCGAAGATATGCCGAGGCTCAAAGTTGCGCTGGTGACGGGTCATAATTAATGTGCCGTCATCGGCTAGGCGATATTCTGAGTCGGATGTCGGTGTTTTCATCATCTATCCCGTGACCATCATGCCGCTCGAGATTCCCGTGGTCGTAGATCTAAACAGCACCGGATCTTTTTCTCGCAATGCGATCACTTGCAGCAGATTCAGCGGATGGATCATTGTCGAGCGCAGCCGTATGCTGGCCCCAAGCCATGGTTTGAACCAATCCTTTTGTTCTTCATTCGCCGTGACAAAGCGCACGAGTTCTTCTACCAAGGCAAGCTCCTGGGTGAAAGCCTGATAGAATTTTTCGTAAAGTTCCTTAGGAAGACCTGAACTCTCCAGGTACATTCGCCAAATCGGCAGCTCAATCTTTGCGAGCGTGAAAGCCAGTGCCTTCACAAAACTGCGAAAGACTGGTTCTTCGGTGAAGTCCCGCTGCAGCGCCTTTTTTTCGTCCTGGCTTAGGTTTCGCCAAGCCGTGCCCACGCCTGACCATGTCTGAAACATCACGCGAACCTGCGTCCAGCAGAGCACCCAGGGGATGGCGCGTAAACCCGCTACCGAGATCTCGGTGCTTCGCCGTGTGGGGCGGGAACCGATTTTGAGCACTGCGAGATGATCATAAGGAGTGGCATCCCCAACCAAGCGAAGAAAATCTGGGTCATGGACCATTTCGCGATAGGCCATCGAGGAAAGTTCAGCGAGGCGAAACAGCGCTGCCGATGCCGGAGCATGGGGCGTCAGCTCAAGTCCTTCTCCGGCCGAGTTCGCAATTCGCTCGATCTGGCCTCGCGCGATGGAAGCGCTCGATAGTGAGCGCTCGACCATTTCACCTTGCACAGTGACTTTGTAGGTTCGCAGTGCGCTTTTGGGCCACCAGGCAAGCTGATCGGCGACACTTCCGCCACCGCGTTCAACCGATCCACCCGAGCCCTGAAAAAAGACCGGCTGCAGGCCGTGTTTCTTGCATTCTTTTTCGAGCGCGTGCATGGCGCAGGCAATAGCCAATCGGCTAGCAAGGACACCACCTTGTTTCGCTGAATCAGAATATCCCACCATGATTTCAATTAGTCCCTGTGAGGGTCCAGCGACGCATTTTTTAAGTCGGGGGTGCTTGACCAGTTCTCGGATAATCGAGACAGATTGAGCCAGGCTATCGGTTGTTTCAAACAAAGGGATTACAGGCAAAGTCGCAGTACCGAAGGCAGCGCGTACCATTTCTTCCGCCCGCGCGAGGTGATCGACACTTTCGGTCATACTGACAATGAATCCGCGCGCGTACCAAAGTGGATTGCCTCCGCGCGCGAACGTGGCCAGTCGCGCCAGCATTCGGGCGATCGCACGGGGATCGCTCTTACCCTGACTTTTCTCTGACATCAGAACATCGCTTGATTCGCGCAGTTCAAGTGGCACCACCAGGCCCGGGAAAACATGGAACAGGCGTTTTCCTTCTAAAAGCGAAGGGTGCAAGGCGTGAATCTTCTTTTCATAGGCCGAGCAAAGTTTGTGAAACAGGGCCTTGGCACGGGTCAACTTTGCCCCATCGCCGGGGCCGATTTTCTTTAACGACAGGAGGCTTGCCCTGGTCGCCACGGTTTCTTTTCTCAGGATTCGCCCCGGCAGAAGGTGCAGCGTATCCTCGACATCGGCGAGATTTGTCAGGGCGTGGCGCAGCAAGGACTCCCGGGAAAGTTGCAGGCTTTCTTGCATGGCCTTTTCATCGACACCGGGATGGCCATCCTTGTCGCCTCCAACCCAGGTGCGCAGGTAAACGGGAACCACTTCGCCGCTTGCTGCCAGAAGGCTGCGAAGTATTTCGGGCCGAAGCGCCATCTGGTAAATATGATCCGCCTCATCCTTGACTCGTGGCGATCTTTCGCGTGTGGAGTTGGCTCGCCAAGCAAGTTCGAGTTCGTGCAGAAGCTGGTCGCGCCAGACCTCAACCGGTGTTTCTCGCTTGAGAATTTCGGTCAAGAGGCTCTGGATGCGTTGGAAGACTTTGATATTCTCAGGCGACCGCGCTTCGGTTGGATGTGCGGTCAAAACATAAACCACCGAATCAGGGCTGATCTTGCGTTTCTTTCCAATTTTCGCTCCTTCCAGTCGGAAGGCGCGATAGGCGTTCTCGCAGGCATTCATCAAAATCAGCATTAAAGTAAAGGCTCGTGCCACCTCGCGACGGGAACCTTTGCTAAGTCCGCGTAATCCAGAAAGCCGGCGGCGTAGTTCCGCTAAGGTTTCATGCTGGCTTTTGCCGCGAAGGCCGACCATCGACTCGCGCAGATCTTCAACGATAAGAAACAGCGGTCGTCCCGCTTCACGTTCAATGACCTGTCCCAGAAGTGCGACGCTCTCTCGCACCAGTAGCCGAAGGTTCTGAGGTAGCTCATTTTCAGTTGGTTGAGTTCTATCGTTCATGACGTTCCTTTGGAACAATATCTGAATTGAGTCAACGTTTGCAGCGGACTAACGTTTGCAGCGGACTTCAGTCAACCGCTGGGTGACGGCATGACAAAAGAGATTGGTTCACGCCTTTAAGAAAAAGACTCAGAAAACGCCATCGGGCGATCTGGAAATTGCCGAAAAACGAATGAAAGAGGTTCTGGGATCATGAAAACCAAAAAGCACTTCAGATCAGCGAAGCCCTTCTTTCAAAAGCTCTTGAAAGACCAAGAAGTTCGCATCCAATTCGAAGAGGAAAAATCCAAGACCGAAATTGCTCAAGCCGTTCGAACCGCCCGCATGAAAGCGGATCTCACGCAGGCGCAGCTCGCGAAACGGATCGGAACTACGCAAAGTGTGATCGCGCGTCTTGAGGGCGGAACTGACAAAAGAACCCCATCAATCCCGCTACTGGCTCGTATTGCCGCTGCATGCGGCGCACATTTTGAATTTGGTTTTTTCTATTCGAAGGTTGTCTGAGCCAGCTCCTGAAGTCGCCTGGGTTTCCGTCGCGGTCGAAACTGGCTAATGCGAAGCCATTGCCGGTCAAACCGCTAAGCAAGGATATTGAGCCCGTGACGTGGCCGCCAGCTAAACGACGGCCCGATCGAGGCCCGAAAGTCAGCGAAAAACTATTCGAGCCGTGCCTTGAATCTGAGTGTTCTTGAGGTGTCGAGTTCTGACGCACGTAGGAAATATATTCTTTCAACAATCATGCGTAAACTGCGCGTTCGCCGGCAACGAATTCACTTGGCATTTGATCTTTAATTCAGCGCTTCTATCTTTTTTCGTCGGGTCGGCGAACATAATCGACACGCTGCTGCCGTCAGGATGCGCAACCACGTAAACGGTTAAGTTTAGTTGCGTTCCTGCAGGCAGCCCTCGCGCCGTGCGCCCTTCACATGTGATTAAAGAGTCCTGGCTTGTGACTTCAAAACTCGGAACTCCAAACTTTAGGAGCGCTCGATCATAAGCACCTTCAGCTGAGAGTTCACGAACGACCGTCGCTCCCGTGATCGGAAAGGCAGGATGTGTTGTTCCAGCGAACACGACATCATGCATTCCTGCTTCCGTTGCGAAAGCGAGACTCGGGATCATGAGCGCGAACGTGAGTAGAATGAACTTCATTGGGACTCCTCATAAGGCCAGCGGGAGATAGAGCTAAATTGCCTGTCGAGCTCAGTTTTCATGACGATTCAAGTTATCGTGTTTGGAGCCACTTTTCCAGTGTACGCATTTTTCGCGGCAAATCTTTCTAAGCTGTCAAAAAGGATTGTCATTCGTGACGGCTGCTAACGTTCGTCTTTCGACTCCGCACCTCTGTAGGCTGAGCGTATCGGCTACGGAGTCGTTCGAGAATTTCTAATACATCCCATGGGACAGAGAGAGCTGATCAATAAACCAAACACTTCCGATGCGCTATTCGATTATTTCGGATATGCCTTCATCACCGTTTGTTACAGATTACATCCGCCGGCGAAACGCCTCGATCTTTTCCCGACCAAATACCCGTTCAGCGACTAATAGATTGTGCGTGCGACAAAGGACTCTGAGGTTATCAGGCACATTTGTTCCACCGAGCGCTCGAGGCTGAATGTGATCGATCTCTAGAAAATGGCGGCTCTCACATCGATGACCCATCTTTGTTTCACGATATTCGCACTGACCACCGGATTTTCTCAGCACGGCGTTTCGTATCGATGGCGTTAATGACTTTGCGGGTTGGACATCAGGCACGTCCGCTTCCGCAGCGGTGTCGCATAGCGCCGCACGCGGCTTCACGGCTTTTCTGAGTGGATCTTTTTTCTCAAGAAAAACATCCATCGCGGCATCTAAAAATTCAGCGTGCGATGAGCCGCGGTGCGTGTGCGAAAGTAGCTCTTGAATTCGTTTTAGCTTTTCGAATTGCACTCGTGTGAAAGTCACCTGCACGCTGACTTGATCTTCGCTGATCGCGCGAACCTTTTCTTTAGGAGCTAATCCGTCTGGAAATTGCGAGGCCACCTCGGGAAAGTGCTGAGCCAATCGATGTTCGGCTTCGCGGCCTGAACATGATTCTACTTTTGTCAAAATTTCGGATTTTTCTTGGATGGACATTTTCTGGCCAGTGCGTTTTTCGTCGGCTCGAATAAAAGTTTGAACTTTTGAAAGCACGGTAAGACCGAGCGCTCCCGACTCTAATTTGCCGGCCGCCTCCGGAACCGCCAGCAAAACTCTCGCGGCTTGCATCCTGCGATAGGCAGCCGATTCGCTATAGCTTAGGTCTTTGACTAACCAATCAAAGATCGAAGAGAAACCAAGATCGGCATAAAGTCTGCGCCTGGCGACTTCATTGATATGATCTAAAATCTCTCGAGTGATTCGCCGTTCTTCTTTCACAAGCAAGCGAACGGACGTGATTAAATTATCGTTTGAAAGTGCAAGCATAGAGGCCTCCCTTGGATAAGGAGGTTTTATCATCAGTTTTTAGCGACGGATTTTTCGCATCTGCATCAGCACGGCGAGGCTTTAAAAAAGAGCCGCGGCCACAGGGCGACCAAACTCTGCAGCTCGCCAACCAGACGTCGCTACGTTCGTTTATTAGGCTTCTGTGAAGCTTCTAAATGCGGCGATTTGCAACTTCAGAAACTGAACAAAACCACCGTCAATAAAAATCGAAATTCAAAAAACAATTTTAAGAAATGTCCGAAATCTGTTTTCGACGCCGACTTTAGCACGAGACGGGTTTTGCACGAGTTGAATATAGCAAGAGTTGGTCGCAACGAGATTGATCATGCTCAGTATGAAATCCTGATCACGCCGCAGCCAAAACCAAATGACTGCCGGCTGCATCCTGATTGGCAACCTGGCGTCATTTAGTCCACGGTGGGTTCGACCAAACCTAATTTCCGCGACCATGCCGAGATCAGAAATGGCCTCTTTCATGACATTGGCAGCCTCACCGACCGACGTGTTCGCAATCACGAACTCCATTTGAAAGTGCAAACATCCCGAGTTTCCTGTTTTCCACATTGATATCGTTAATTTCCGAACGATAACCGCTTTTCTGAGCGAACTGCGGCCTTCAACAAAGCGTGCCTAAACCATGGCAACTATTAAGAGATTCTCCTCTCGATGATCGACGGCCCCTTTCTTGTTCTATAGGCAGTCGAGGCGCGAAAGAGAAAAAATCTTTGGAAATTAGAATGGAGGCTCAGGTGATCAGAATTTCGGATCGCGACAAACGGCTGTTCGATTTGCTTGCGCGCTACGAGATCATCGATTCAAAACGAATTCGCCAGATGCTGTTTAACGAAATACCAGATGAAAACCGATGTCGTGGAAGCGATATCCTTATCCGCTGACGGAACTTCTGATTTGCGGTGAATGCGGAAAGCACCTTGGTGGAAAGTCAGCGCACGGTAAAACCAGAAAGCATCACTACTACGGTCATCCTCGACAGATAAATTCAGATGGAGTTACGCACCTGAAGCGGTGCCGTTTGGAACTCGTGCGTGCTGAATGAATCGAAGACATAGCGACCTTCCGTCAGATCTTCCGGCCGATGCGTTTTACGAACAGATCAAAGTGACGAACCAGCGACTCGCGGAGTTGAGATTTACAAAGCAGGATTTAGCTTCGAAGGCGACGGCGCTTAACGGTCAGACGATCGATCGCTCGGCTTTGATTGAAAAGGTGAAGGCAGTGGTCGAACGGCTCGAGGTTCGACCAGCGTTAAGATTGGTGCGCGAGAGCCCGAAGTAGAAGAACCGCTTGAAGTCGCGAAGTCGATTCTAATTGAGTTCGAGGTGGATGAGGTTGTCGAGCCTAAGGTACTTCGGCCATTCGAACTAATTAAACTGATAAAGAAACTTGGATCAGCTCAGCGAGTCGCCCATGTAATTGAATGCAGCGAATCATTTGTTCGCCAGAACGCGAATAGAACTAGGCCGTAGCCTTCTTTTTCGAGCGATGCTTATCGGCAAATCCCTGCAGAATTTCACGAATTAAAACTTGATACCGGCCTTCATAGTCCTCATTGAGAGCTAGTTTTTTAAGGTCCTTGACCAGATTCAAGGGAAGACGGATAGAAATATGCGCCGTGATATTTTCATCTTCAAAGTCTTCGATCGGAACATTCACATTTCCAGTCTTAATTTTTTTAGCCATGCAATTCCTCCCATTTTTCTAAAAGTAGCATTCTATTTTCTTTAACGACTCGTAAGATTCGATTCAGCGTGGCGTTCGAAAATTCAGTTTCTTCATCCATCACTTCCTGATTCAAAAGATTGATCCGAACCGAGGCGCCCATTCCTTCAACGTGTACATGCGGTGGTCTATGATCATTCTCATTGATTTTGTAGACCAGATGTTTTGATGAGAGGGCCTTGATTCTTGTCAACCATAATAAGAATACAGTATTTACTGTATATACACAAGGGCCAAAAAGCCATTCTACCATTTGGAATCTGAGAGTGGTTGGGTCTACATCATTAACGGGGGCACCTAGATCTTTGTAGGATTGGTTTACCACAACTGATCTTTCAAAGGAGTCCCAGATGCCCCCGACGGACAGCATCGTTCTTGATCTGCCGAGTTTCAAGATTCTCGACATCGAAGGCCACAACTCGATCACTTTTCGGGTCGAACACGAAGCTTTGCCTCGATGCCCGCACTGCGAGGCGACGACACTTCGCAAAAAGGACACGTTCACAAGACGTGTTCGACATACCCTTTTTGGTGGTCGAATGTCTTGGCTTTTGATCAAGGCCCACAAATACAAATGCCGAAAATGTTTAAAGTATTTCAACTCTAGGTTCCCGGGTATTCTTCCACGACGGCGCGCGAGCGAAGCCTGCCGAATTGAAATGACGACGCTTCATCACAAAGGCCAATCGCAACAAGATCTTCGAAAGACCTACGGACTCGGCTCGGCCACGATCGAACGTTGGTATCAAAGCCGAATCGACGTAAAGGCGCGAGAGTTTAACAATGCCCACTGCCCGAAGATTCTGGGCATCGATGAACACTTCTTTACGCGCAAAGATGGCTTCGCCACGACGTTTGTTGATCTCACCAAACACAAGGTCTTTGATGTGACCTTAGGTCGGTCAGAGGGCTCGCTAAAGCCATATTTGAAGCGGCTTCCCGGGAAGTCTCAAGTTCGGGTCGTGCTGATGGATTTGTCTGAGACCTATCGTTCGATCGCTAGAAAGCATTTTCCAAACGCTCTGGTTGTTGCCGATCGATTTCACGTGATCAGACTTGTGAATCAGCAGTTCGTAAAGACCTGGGCAGAGCTTGATGATGTGGGAAGAAAAAATCGCGGACTTCTTTCTTTGATGCGAAGGCATCCAGATCGCATGACTGAAGAACAACGAGTGCGCCTTCATCGCTATCTCGATGAAATTCCAGGTCTCAGGCATTTGTATGTTGTTTGGCAAGACCTGAATCGATTGCTCAGAATGAAGCGACTCAACCAAAGAAATTTGCGCGAACAGTTGCCTGAGTTTTTATGGATCATCGACGAGCTTCGAAAGATTCCATTTAGGCACCTTCGAGTTCTGGGTGAAACCCTTGAAAACTGGAAAGTCGAAATCGGGCGAATGATGAGATTTTCAAAAACCAATTCAATAACGGAAGGACTGCATAATAAAATGGAAATGATTTCGAGACGAGCCTACGGATTTAGGAATTTTCAAAATTATCGATTGAGAGTTCGGGTTCTTTGCAGTTAGGCAAAAGTTCCTACAAAAGACGAAGTGCCCCCGTTAAGGGTCAAGATCCGAGTGGTTCCAATATCGGAATCGGTCAAATTTATATCATTTTGATATTGTTAGGGAATTTCACTTGGTGCGCGAGACTGGACTTGAACCAGCACACCCTTGCGGGCGTCAGCCCCTCAAGCTGATGCGTCTACCAATTTCGCCACTCGCGCATAAATTGGGTTTGGAACGAACGAATATGGCGTGCAAGCCCAATCCTGTCAACTTGTGCCCGACGGAATCTTTCCCATCCGCTCGAAAATAGGGCACTGGCGCAGAAAATCTTTGAGCGATTTTAACCGAGTTTATGCCGAACTGGGTCTTACCAGCAGAAGCACGCAAGGATGCGGGCGGAAAAAGAAGCATGGAAGTGGCTGATATGGCGAAGCCTAAGACTTCAGAAATGAATGAAAACAAGACGGCGGAAGAGTTAAAAGGACTCGCAAAGCTTCTGCAAAAAGAAACAGATCGCTGGTCTCGCAGGGTGATCCTCGAGGAAGCGGCGATCAAGCTACAAAAGCTCGAACTAGAGCTGAAAGAGCTTGAACGGAGGGCTTCATGAGTGACCTCTTCTTTTTGTTTCTCGTCAGTGCGTTGTATCTCGGTTTGGGTGTGTGGGTGATTCGCAAAACAAGCGAATCGAGTACGGGGAAAGCCCAAACGGTCCCGGTTAGAACCGGTCGAGATCGACGAGCTGATCCAAGATTTTAGGTCCTGACAGTTGGTTTTGCCTGTTCGTGTGTTCCCTTTAGGTGTGTTTTGGTGTGGTGGTTGGCGCCGCGGTTTTGGTGGGATTCTTCCCCTGACTCCGCGGCGTTTTTCAGCTATTTTAAAACGATGTCGTCCACAGATCTGGCGCTTTCGGCGTTAAACTTTGAATATCCAGAAAATCTCGTAGCTCAAGAGCGGGCGCTTTTTAGTCGCATTATGTATTTTGATGAATCGCTAGGACCGGTTGAAATCAATCGCGGGGAATTGCTTTCTTATTTGAGGCCAGGCGATCTGTGGGTCGTCAACGAAACAAAGGTCTTAAGGCGGCGAGTTTTTACGCTTGAGGGCATAGAAATTCTTTTTATCAAATCACTCAACTCTGATCGAACCAAATGGGAAGTACTGTGTCCTTCAAGTCGCTGGTCCGAGGGCGCTAGCCAAACGGCCTCAATTATAACCGGCGATTCTTCTGGTGACCGACTGATGAAGTTTGACATTGTCAAACGTGGCCGACCTCAGGAAATAATTTGTTCCGAACCGTTTACCGAAGAGCTTTTTGATGCGATGGCAGAGCTCCCGCTTCCTCCCTACATTCAAAAAGCCCGGGGTCAAAGGCATACTCGTTGGGCAGACGAAACCCAGTATCAGTCGCTGTGGGCCAAAGAACCTGGAAGCCTCGCTGCGCCAACGGCAAGTTTTCATTTCGATCAAGAGTTTGTAGAAGCTGTGCGTGCCATAGGAGTAGAAGTCGTCCCCATCACTTTGCATGTGGGTTTGGGAACATTCCTTCCGGTCACAGTTGAAAATTTGTCCCAGCATGTGATGCACCCCGAATTCGTGAACATCCCTAGCGCGACCATTGAGGCGTTGGCCAAAGCGCGAGCCTCGGGAGCTCGGATCTTTGCGATTGGGACGACGGTAGCTAGATCGCTGGAATCTATTGGCCGCGGTTTTTTTAAAGAGCAACTTAACGGTGCGCTCGAAGGCGAAACTACGCTGATGATCACTCCAGGGCACGAGTGGAGAATGGTGGATGTGCTTCTGACCAACTTCCATCAACCGCAGTCGACTTTGCTTGCGCTGGTAGCTGCATTTTCGTCGCTTGAAAATGTAATGACGGCCTATCGCTGGGCCATAGAGCGAGAGTTCCGTCTTTTTAGCTATGGCGATCTAAGTATTTGGTCCAAGCAATCGCTCCTGGCGGAAGTAAAGAGCGATACTTCAGACGAAGTCCTCACCAAAATCGATGCGACTGATCA
This sequence comes from Deltaproteobacteria bacterium, assembly GCA_017302795.1. Lineage (GTDB taxonomy): Bacteria > Bdellovibrionota > Bdellovibrionia > Bdellovibrionales > JAMPXM01. Next base: position 24,933 of record JAFLCB010000013.1, read on the forward strand.
GTCGGAATCCGGCCTTCGCCGGCGTGGCACCGACAATTAGCCCAAGGCGTTTAGCCACGCCATTCATCAGACGACGAGGTTTCGCTGTTCGTTACAAGTAGTAGTGCAAAACGAAGTACGCTTCGTCGCTCCAATCGTGGCCGCGTGAGACACGATTCCAAATTCCCAGAAACTCGAAATGTGGACGCGGGAAGAAGTTAAACCCCAGTCCGTACTTATTGGCCTCGCTAGAATTCAAACTGACGTCGGCACGTTCGTGCTGAAACTGCAAAAGTGGCCAGAAGCCTTGCACCGGTTCGTAATTCAGCCTTGCGTAAACGTATTGTGATTGGACCACGTCGGTGCCGTTCACTCGTTTTGTCGAACGTTCGGTTCGATCAATTTCGCCCGAGAAGAACCATTCTTTTGAAATGTTCACGATCCCGTGCGCAGCTGCCACCCATCTATCAAACTGAGAACCTTGGCCCTGCCAGAAGCTGGCGCCAACGCGACTTCGTTCATTGATGATTCGCTCATAGCGAAAGCTAGTAGCGCGTTCTTTGTCCGCATCAGATGTACTGGGAGCAGATTCCGCAAACGTCAAGAACGCCTGATCCTTTTCGCCTAACCAAGAGAGCTCTATATTGTCTCTTTCGACCTCTGGTCCGAAGCCAAGCGGACGTCGAACACTGAGAGTGTGATCGGCGAGGTTTAAACCAAACGCCGTTGAAAAACGCCCGGCGCGAACGGCGCCGTATTCTGCAAAACGAAGAAGACCATAATAGCGGGAGCTGACCAGGCGAAATTCTTTTTTTCCTCGCGGGTCTTCAATCTTTCCCACGCTCATAGCGACCGCCCAGGGTCCATCGTCCCAGACAGCTTCAGCCTGGGCCTGCATCGTAAAGAATTGACCAGCCCGGGTCGTTGAATTTTCGCGATGAGTCTGAACTGACCGAAGGTCGGCCCCAAGTCGAAGTTTCGAGTTCTCTAAGGAATCCGCCCACTCTTTGGGTAAAAAACCGTGTCCCACTTCCGCTTCGCGCTCAGTGCCCCATGTGCTCAAAAGTTCCCGCGATAGTCCGCGACCGTACGGAGTCAAAGCACCGCCGCCATTTGGCGATGCGTGACAAGCCGTGCAGCTAGCGTACCCGTGTCGAGTTAGCTCCGGAAACGCGACGGCGTTTGTAGAGAAGAGCCAAATTGCCGTGGAGATTGCCATTTCAATGGCCAAAGCAGTTTTTGTGGCAATGGGAAATGGTGAAACCGGAATTTCTAAAGAGCGACATTGTTTCATTACTTAAGCACCGATTCTATTGTGACAGTGACTTCATCTGCGATCGTAACACCAAGATGCGACGGAATTGTGATACCAAAATCTGTGAGCTTAAGCTTAAACGTTCCGGTCGCTTTCTTTGTCTCGCCTTCAGGTTTCAGCTCGGCATCCATCGAAACTGTTTTCTTTATGCCGTGAAGTTCAAGCTCTGCTGGAATCGCGGACTTTGCGCCTTCTTTTGTTTCGACATCTTTAAAACGAATAGTCGCTTTCGGAAACTTACCAACTTCGAGGTATTTATCTTTCATGTGCTCGTTGCGAAGCGCTATCTCGGTGTCGAGGGACGATAGGTCAAACGTGAACTCGCCACTGGCTTTTGTACCGGAAAGTTTCAGTTCGCCGGTTGGTGCTGTGCCAACACCCCGCACTTTGAGAAAGGATGGTTTGCCAATCGCAAGGAATTCGACTTTTCCCGATTTAATCGCGAGAGATTTGGCGGCACTATCTGTGGGGCTGGCAGCGTTCGCAAGTGCATCGATGCTAAATGCCAAAAGTGTTAATGCGGCGAACGCTGATAGAAGAGCTGCAAACGCCTTTTTTCTTTGAGCTACTTTCATGGGACCCTTCCTTTGTGTCGGATTCATTTCATTCAAAATTCAATTAGGCAACTACGGTGTAAATTCTGGTGCGCCACCATCGATCCATGAATACACAATAGCCTTTAACTCTGGTGGAAGGGCCGGCGCCCTTCGTGGCATGTCGTCGGTATCCAGAGCAAATGCAATTTCACTCGTGACGGATTTTGCGAGGGCATAGACCTCTAAATTGACATTTCCTTTTTGCGTGGTGTTGTCATGGCATTTGAGACAGTGCGGAGCAAAAACCTCTCTTGAAACAGTTTCAAAATCGGGGATAGCGCCGACGACGGGTGGCGTAGGCGATGGCGACGGTGATGGCGACGGCGTAGGTGATGGCGATGGCGTAGGTGTCAAAACAGTTGTCTCCGGTGCTCCGCTATCGACCCACGCAAAAAGCAAAGATTTTTGTTCAACGCTAAGGCCCGGCGGACGAGGCGGCATAGCTCCTGATTCAACCTGCAAGCGAACATTGGCTGCCTGGCTGAAAACATCGGCATAAGTTTCTAAGCGTACGCCGCCTTTTGGTGCCGCGCCCGAGTGACACCGAATGCACGCCGCATCGATGACTTTTGTCTTCACTGTTTGGAAGTCAACCGACTGAAAAACTTCGCGGGCACTTTCGCCGTTGGTCGGCGGAGCATTCTTGAGATCATTATAGTTACAACCGTAAAGTGGTGTGCAAAGCAAAGCAGTGGTGATAAAGCGAAAAATTCCCATTTCCAAATTGCTACGTTCCATCTTCGAACCCCTCTTTACTTCGAAACTTTCACCTTTTTTGTATATAGGGTGAAGTAGTTGAAAAACTAAGATCAGATTTTTATTGACTGGCCATTTTTCCGGTCTATTTTTTCCGGTCTATTTTTCTGGCGCACCCGCATCGATCCACGCAAACAGCAAGGCCTTTAGCTCGGCGGTAAGTGGTGGCGCACGGCGAGGCATTCTGTCGGACTCGACCTCTTCACGAATCATCGACGCCACAGCGAAAGCTGTTTCGAAACGCTCTAAATCAATATCGCCTTTTTGAGTGTCGGTCGCATGACACTTCAAGCAATGCGGAACGAAAATCTTTTCTTTTACGTCGCTAAAGGTGATTGCCGAGACTGTCGCTCGAGCTTCAGAAAAATCGCTAGAAGCCGAGCCCAAGTTTTGATTGCAGCCGGTGAAGAAAAACAGAGATCCCACAGCGGCAATGATTGGGCTCAGCGATCGTTTCCTTAGTTTATTTGACCGTGGAATCCTTGACCCACGCAAGTGGCCAGGGATTGAACCCAGTGATTCCGTTTTCTTTTTGTTAACAGGACATTGTGATTTCATAACCGTCTCCTCATTTGTAGGAATACGGGTTGTTCGAGTCGAAAGCGAGGCTCTCTTAATTACAAAAATGAAGCGTAATGAAGCAAAAGGAGGCGCTCGGAGCGATTCTGGTCCAAGATGGGCCTATGGCAAAACGCTCGCATCAAGTTCGCCTACAGATCAATCGCGACCAGCTGACCAGACTCTTCGTGCGGGGTCAGGCCTCTGGTATGGTCGAGCGGTCGGAAGCGGATTTTGAGTCGGCCAAATCAATGGATTTACTAGTCGCTGCGCTTGTTTTGAGAGGGGAGTTAGAACGAGCATTGGCTGTCGCTGCGACCCGCGAAAAGCACGATCACTCAGGAATGATTTCGTTTTATCTGTGCTTGGGCTTGACCCGTGCTGGTCGATACGACGAGGCGCAATCGAAAATTCAGCGGCTGAGTAAATTGCGCCGGGTCGGGCTGGTCGAGTTCTACTTGCATCAAGCCCAAGGCTTCGTCAGCTTTATCCGCGGCAAACCCGACAATGCGGTTAGTTTTTCTCGCCAGGCTTTGATCGCTGCCGAGGCTTCAATCGTTCAGGCGATTCATGCGCAAAGATTGCTTGCCAGAGTATTAAGCTTGGATCTTTTGGGCCACAGTCTGGTTCAAACAGGGCAGCTGCGGTCAGGGATTAAAACTTTAAAACTCGCTAGAGAAGCTGCGATTCGCGCGGAACACGAGAATTTCACACATGCTATTTCAATTTCGCTTTTAAAGTATGAAGCGGCCTTTGGGATCGAACCCACGCGAATTGTATCTCGTCTGTACAGGGCTTTGATTGAACTAAAGCCCAACGACTCTTATTCGAGGTCGGAACTTCGACTTGAGCTTTCGCGTCAGCTGATTTTGCGAGGTCAGCTGCGCCAGGCGAGATCACATCTTGAAGAAGCTGCAGCCGATATTTTGGGAAGCCGCAATCACCAACAAACGGCGTCTTTGCATATGAAGCAGGCGTGGCTCGCTAAGCTTGAAGGACGTTTTGCGGATACTCTGCTAGGGCTTCAAGCAACTGAGAGTGTTCTTCTCGACCAAAGCGACAGCGATCTGCGAGCAAAGACGCGGTTTTTTCGTCTCGAAACCCTTCAGGAAATGGGCGAAGTCGATTTGACCGCGCGCGATCGCGCGCTCACTTTGGCAAAGTCGCTGCGAGAGGGCCGAGACTTTCAGAAACTCCACGGCATCGAGCGTAGAATGGTTCAGCGAAAATTCGGCGACTTTAATTCCGAAAATTCCGAATCAAATAGCAGTATTCAGATTGGCAAAGGTGAAGATCCCTTTGGTGATCTAATGGATCGCTTTCAGCAGAAAGCTTCAGGTGTTGACGGCGAGCTTTTGCAAAAAGGGTACTTCGGTCTTCTTATCCCATTCCTAGGTTTAAACTTCGGCCAGAAGGCCGTCATTCTTGGGGTCCCGAAGGGGGCTGTGATTGTTGTTGATGACGGAGAAACTCGGGTTTCCAATTCGGGGCTCGGTGGTCTCTTAGGTCGATTGATTGTGCGACTTGCTGACGGCGCATGCACACGAAAAGAGGCGATCGAGCAGATCTGGGGCTACCGCTATGAAGCTGAACGGCACGATCGGCTTCTCGCAGTTGCGGTGTCGCGAGTTCGGAAAGTTTTAGGCGGAAAATTGAAATGGGTTGAAATGGAGGGGGCCCGTCTCGTTCTGCAGGATCAAGTTTTGATTCGGTATTGGTCAGGTCGAAAAGATGCCGTGGGCGCGCGAATCCTGAAAAATGTCGTCGCTTTGGGCACACCAGCCCAAGATTCTTCCGTGATTTCAAGCGCTGCCGTCGCAAATGCGCCTCGCCTCAGAATCCGTCAGTTGCAGGTCCTTCGGGACCTTGATAAGCGTGGAGATGTGGGTGTGCCGGATCTTGTTCGAAGATTCGGAATATCCAGGTCCAGCGCACTTCGCGACTTAAACGAACTCGTTGAGCTTGGTCTGTTAACTCGAATGGGCGACACGCGAGCGACACGTTATATGCGAACTTGAGGGGGAGATTTTATATGGCGATGAAAATCAATCTGACTGAAATTGGTGTTTCGGCAGGCAAACCAGTTTGGTTTGCAGCGGTTTCAGCTTTGGTCCTGGCGCTTTTTTTATCCTTACCAGCCACTGCGCGAGTCGATGCCATCTACACGGTGCCGGTTGGTTCCCCTGATCTCTTGATTGCAGCGGAATATAAAACTCGCAGCGAGCAGAATTCCTATGGGTCTCCCGACCGCACTGGTGTCATGCTGTTTTCACTTCCTCCGCAGTTGACCGGCGTCGACGCCGATTTCGAGATGAAGCGTTTGGCCGATGGTTCGTGGGACGGGACGGGCACAGATGGTTCGCAAGTGGGCGGAGAATGTGTTCGAGAGGACAAGAAGTGGTTCACTTGTCAGGTCGCTTTCACCGGATTGAAATTCGATCAGCTGGCTCGCGAAACATTGCTCGAAACTCAATTCGGTCGCGGTTTCGAGTTCAATCAGCGTGACTTGGTTGCCCGGCATTTTGAAGGTCAGCCGATCGGCATCATCAAAGTTCGGATTGATCGTGATTGAGGCCGCTACTTCCGTGGGTTTGACACAGAAAAACCCTATCGGAAAATTTGCTCTCGAAGCCACAGAGGGCGAGGCGCGAGCGGGTCGTTTGCAGACGGCGCACGGGGAAATTCAAACTCCTGTCTTCATGGCAGTTGGCACAAAGGCCACCGTGAAAGCGATGACTCCGGAAGAGTTAAAATCAATGGGCTGCCAGGTGGTTTTAGGTAACACTTATCACCTACATATTCGGCCCGGCGAAGCCCTGATAAAAAAATTGGGCGGCCTGCACAAGTTCATGAACTGGCACGGCCCGATTCTGACGGATAGCGGCGGGTTTCAGGTTTTTTCTTTAGCGGGTTTAAGAAAACTTTCTGAAGAGGGTGTCGAGTTTCGCTCGCACTTAGACGGCAATAAACTTTTCTTATCGCCCGAATCGTCGATGCAAATTCAAATGGATCTCGGAAGCGACATCATCATGGCTTTTGATGAGTGCTTGAAGCATCCCTCGACAGAAGAGGAGATTAGAACCAGTATGGCGCTGACCCTCCGCTGGTTGAAGCGATCTAAAGATGCCATGACGAGAAAAGAAAGTCTCTTGTTCGGTATTGTTCAGGGCGGACTCGATCCAAAATTGAGACTTCAAAGTTTAGAGGAAATCTGTTCGGTTGATCTGCCGGGCTATGCATTGGGCGGATTTTCCGTCGGTGAGCCGATTGAACTGATGCACCGATTGGTGCCACAGGTCGCCCCTAGGATGCCGAAAAACAAACCGCGTTATCTGATGGGGGTCGGAACTCCGTTAGATTTAATTATCGCGGTCGATAGTGGTATCGACATGTTTGACTGTGTTTTGCCAACACGCGTCGCAAGAAATGGAACGATCTACACATGGAACGGCAAAGTTTCGATTAAGCGCGTGGAATTTAAAGAAGACCCGTCGCCGCTTGATCCGGAATGCGATTGCTACACCTGCCTCAACTACTCGAAGGCGTACTTACGGCATCTGATTCTCTCCGATGAGATTCTTGCGGCAAGACTCAACACGGTTCACAATCTGCACTTTTTCTTTGCACTCATGCGCAAGGCCCGCGAGGCCATTTGCGCGGGACGTTGGCAAAGCTTCCGGGACGACTGCTATCGTCGCTTCACAGCAGACGGTTTGCGGCCCGTCTAGATTATTCAGATTGCCAAGACGCGCTGAATGGAGACATTCTCAGGAGGTTTGAACGCATGCTTCAAAATTCTTGAAGGAGTCCCAATGTTTCGCTCATCATTCATTTCTACTATTTCAACAGCAGCGCTTGCGCTCGTCGCGCAAGTGATCCTTGTTCCTTCAATGGCGCTCGCACAGGCGGCAACTGGTCAAGAACCACCGGCTTGGATGCAGCTGGTTCCATTGATTGCCATGGTTGCAGTGTTTTACGTTCTCATTCTTCGCCCGCAACAAAAGCGAGAAAAACTTCGCCAGGGTTTCATTCAGGCATTGAAGCGCGGTGACGAAGTAGTCACGACCTCTGGAATTTTGGGTCGCGTTGAGGGCATGACGGATCAAGTGATTACGCTTGAAGTTGCAGACGGTGTTCGTGTGAAAGTACTTCGCACAGCGATTGTTTCGTCTGTTCAGGCGATGACCCAAACTGCAGCGACGGCAGAAGTAAAAGGCGGAAAAGCATGAAACAGCAAGGATTGGGCTGGCGGCTTGCCGTAGCATCTATTGTTGCCGTCTTGGGAATTATTTGGCTTGTGCCAAACTTTTTGGAAAAACCAGCAGGCGACAAGCAACAACAGACGTCGAAATTCTGGTGGCCGACACAAGATCGATTGACCATGGGTTTAGATATTCAGGGTGGTTTGCATTTGGTTTTGCGCGCGGACATTCAGGGCGCGTTGAAACAAGAAGCAAACCGAATCGCCGGCGGGATCGCCGACGAGCTAAAAAAGGCAGGCATCGCATATTCAGACCTTAAGCAAGGCGACGCCGTTCGCGGAGAATTAACGATTGCCACAGCGTCCGAAGCCGATGCGGAAAAAGCCAAGTCAAAAATTGAAGACTTGTATGGTCCAATGTTTGCGATAGCAACCTCGGCCACTGGTTTGAAAGCTGAATTCACTGAACTTCACGTTCGTGAATTCGGTAAAGGAACAGTCGAACGAGCCATTGAAACTATAAGAAATCGGATCGATGAATTCGGCGTTTCGGAACCTTCGATCACCGCGCAAGGCGACGATCGAATTCTCGTGCAATTGCCAGGAATTCAAGATGCGGCGGACGCGAAAGAATTGATCAATAAAACGGCCCGTCTTGATTTCATCATTGTGAATCCAGAGTTTGAACAGGGCACGCCTGGCTTTGAAAAAGTCGCCGCCATGGTTGACGAAGCCGAAAAAGCAGGTGGCTTCAAGCTTGGTAAAGAATTGAAGTATTCGGCCTACGTGGAAAAGATCAACGAAGCACTGAAAGGAAAACTTCCAGAAGGATCGTTGGTTCTTTTTGAAAAACCCGATAAAGCCGAATCAATGGAAGTTGGAAAGATTCCGTATGTGTTGATGCGCTCGGAAACTGTTCCCGGTGATCTGCTAACGGATGCCTTCGTTTCTCCAGGGGAAACCGGTCGACCAGAAGTAAACTTTCGTTTAGATGGTCCCGGCGGACGCGCGATGGGCGACATGACTGAGAAACATACCAATCGCCAGATGGCAATTGTCCTAGACGGTGTTGTGAAGTCAGCGCCATCGATCAACTCCAAGATCACGAACTCAGGCCGTATCACTCTTGGCCGAAGTTCGTACGAGGAAACTCTTAAAGAAGCGAAAAATATCTCGATCACTTTGAAGTCGGGGGCGCTGCCAGCTGCACTTGAGCAGCTTGAGGAGCGGACCGTCGGCCCGTCGCTTGGTGCTGACGCGATTCAAAAAGGTCAGTTAGGTGCTCTGGTAGGTGCCTTGTTGATCTTTATTTTCAACCTTGTTTACTACCGGTCCTTCGGCCTTGTTGCGAACTTATCGCTCTCCCTAAACCTTGTTTTGACGATTGCGATTCTGTCGGCTCTTGGTGCCACACTCACGCTTCCAGGTGTAGCAGGCTTGGCATTGGGTCTCGGTATGGCAGTTGATGCCTCGGTCATTATCTATGAGCGGATAAAGGAAGAGCTGGCGTCGGGAAAGAGCCTTATGATGGCGACAAGCGTTGGCTTTGATAAGGCCTTCTCGGCTATTTTTGATGCAAACGTGACCTCAATCGCCGTTTGTGTCGTCTTGATGTATTACGGCACGGGCCCAGTGAGGGGTTTCGCTGTCACGTTGATGACAGGTCTTTTCATCACATTATTTACCTCGGTCTTTTTCTCGCGGGCTGTTTTGGATCTCTTGATTGGCCGCTGGAAACTTAACCCTTCCATCAAGTGGGGACGCTAGTTTATGTCGACGAAAAATATGAATACCAAGCAGGCAGAGAAAATGGATGGCATCGACTTCATCAAGCTCGCAAAGCCAATGGGTCTTTTGTCGACTATTTTAGTGCTCGGATCTTTGGTTTTGATTCTCACAAAAGGTCTCAATTACGGAATTGATTTTTCGGGTGGAACTGAAATGCACCTGAAGTTTACCAAGCCAGTTACGGCGGAAGAGGTCCGTTCAGCTTTGGCCGAAGTTGGGGCTGGCGGAGCATCCGTACAGACATTTGGGGAAGCTAACGAATTTCTAGTGCGCTTAGGCACACCGGAACTGCCGGATGCGGCCGCTCAGAATAAAGCACTGAACGAGACACTCGCGAAAGTGAAGGACGTTTTCACGACTAAGTTCGGCTTGGACGCCTCGGGACTTTTGCGCGTCGATACGGTTGGTCCTCAAGTGGGCAGCGAACTTAAAAAGAACGGCTTGTTGGCTGCATTCTACAGCCTGCTTGTCCTCTTGATTTATGTATCTGTGCGCTTTGACTACGCGTATGCACCTGGCGCGATCATTTGCTTGATCCACGACTCATTGATCACGTTGGGATTGTTCGCGTTGATGGGACGTGAAGTGAACGTTCAAATTATCGCATCGATTTTGACATTAATCGGTTATTCGCTGAACGACACGATTGTGACTTTCGATCGCATCCGCGAAACCGCACCGCTGCATCGAGACAAGTCGTTAGCATATATCCTCAACAAGGGCATTAACGAAACCCTCGGACGTACGCTGTTAACAGCGGGATCTACGTTGCTTGCGTGTTTCGGTCTCTACTTCCTTTCTGGTGGCGTGATCGCGGAAATCGCATTCACATTGATTATCGGGATCATTGTTGGCGCTTACTCTACAATCTACGTTGCGGCTCCGTTGATCATGGTCATGGAGAAAATTACTCCGGGATCAACATCTTCTATCCCGCACGCTGAAGCCAATCCGGCCTAGTACGGAAAACATGGCCGTCTCGAGTATCGAGCCCACCACCGAAAAAGTGCCCCCGGCAGATGAAAGTTTGTCGGGTTCGCTTTTTGCGGGCACCGGTAAGATTTGGCGAAAACGCCTGATTGAAAAACCGCAGGGTGTTCGATCGCCCATTGAAGGTACTGAAACTTTGACTACTTCATTGGGCGGACTTCCGGTGCCATTGCGCGAAGTTCTCTCATCGCGAGGGGTGTCGGGCGAAGCGGAACTCGCTGATTGGTTTAAACCCACATTGAAGTCGCTGCGCGACCCGCTTTCTCTTTTGGATCTCGAAAAAGCAGTAAAGCGACTTGTTAAGGCGAGATCCGCCAATGAACAGATTGTGCTATACGCGGACTATGATCTTGATGGCACAAGTGGTCTGGCACTCGCTTTAGATGCCTTTCGCCTTATGGGCTTCAGCAATGTACACGCCTATCAACCACAGCGGTTGACCGAAGGTTATGGCCTTCACAGCGAAGCAATCAAACGCTTGAAGTCCGAAAAAGACATTACACTTTTGGTATCCATCGATCTTGGCATAACTGCCATGGAGGAAGTCGAGACAGCGAATTCCCTTGGAATCGATGTCATAGTCACCGACCACCATTTGCCAAAAACTGATTCTGACGGCGCAGTGATTTTGCCGCGTGCGCTTGCCGTGGTAAATCCAAACCGCGGCGATTGCCCATCCAATCTTGGTCATTTGTGTGGAACGGGTGTGATTTTTTACTTGGTGCTCGCATTGCGCCGAGCACTTTTGGAAGAGGGACCACTTGCGAATCCGTTTGATCCTAAATCGCTCCTCGACTGTTTTGCGATTGGAACCATCACCGATCTTGTACCGCTGCTGCATGAAAACAGGGTATTAGTTAAACATGGGCTTGCTCGTTTGGCAGAAACCGAACGGCCGGGCCTACGCGAGCTCTTAAAGTCACTTGAACTTTGGGGCAGGCCTTTGACCGCGCAAGATGTTGCGATTCGATTTGCGCCTAAGCTCAATGCACTTTCGCGAATGGGTTCTGGAATTCAGCCAATTGATCTCTATGTCGAGACGGACGCCGTCAAAGCACGAGACGTCGTTTCGGCGGTGCTATCTAATAATCAAGATCGCCAAGCTTCACAAAAAGCCGCCGATGAAGAGGCGGACCGAATTCTTCAGGAACGTCCTCCGCGCGGCGTTGTTGCCATTGCGAGTGAAAAGTTTCACCGAGGTGTCGTCGGTTTAGTTGCCACAAAGCTTAGCCAAAGATTTGGTGTGCCTGCGTTTGTAGGCGCAATTGAGGGCGAGTCAGGTTCGATTGTTGGCAGTGCCAGGGTTCCGACAGGAATGTCAGCGAATCTCTTGGAGGCAATGAGCTACTCCACAAATTTCCTCGATCAATTTGGTGGACACGCCATGGCCGCTGGGTTCGAAGCCAAACGCTCGACGTTTGAACTTTTTCGATCAAGCTTAGAGGCGTGGGCTGAGAAGCTAAATGATCAGTCCGAGATAGGTTCCCATTTGGTTGAGTACGATGCGATGTGTCGGCTTGCCGATTTGAATTCGTCGTTCATGGTCTGGCACGAGCACATGGGGCCGTTTGGTGCCCAGGCGCCCATTCCGATGTTTCTGATTTCAGACTGCCTGGTCGCTCAGGTGAAAGCGTTGAAAGGCGGTCATCTGCGCCTGAAGCTAGCTCAAGTCGGTGCGGCCGCTATCCAGGCGATTTGGTTTGGCCCGCCGAACGATTTTCCAATTGCGCAGGGTAATCGGGTGGACCTAATTGCCGAAGTTCAGTGGAACCATTATCAGGGCTCCCGCTCTATTCAACTCTTGGTTAGTGATGTGAAGATTGCCGGTACCGGCAAGGCGTGATACCGGTTGGCAGCTGTCGCAATGCAACTGTCCCAAAGCAGTATGGAGGCCACCATGCAGATTTCTTCAGAGCCGAACATGTCAGCATCGCAGAGTTCTGATTTAACCGACGAAACAACTCCTCAAGCACGTGGGAAAACGGCAATTGGGAAAGCTGACGGTTTTTCGGCGATCGAGAGACAGTTTGAGCGCTTGAAGGCGACTGTTCCGGCAAGACTTGCCGAAAAAGCGGATCAAGTTCTTTTGGGTCTCAGCCACACAGGACAGTCCATACCAATGTTGTTGAAACAAACCTTCAATAAAATTGATGGAAATCCAAATGATGTGATCGGGCGAATTAGCCGAACTGTTTTAGAACAAGCTCAGTCAGTGCGTCAGACACTTGCGACAAAGGGCGCTCAGTTAAGTGAGATCGCAGATGGTGTTTCAACTCGAGTGAAAAGTGTGAACCCCTTCACATCTGACGAGGCTGCTTCCGTGCTTGTTAAGCCGTTAGCGAAGGCCGGACTCAAAGCAAAAACTAAGAGATCGGCGAAACCGGTGAAAGCTGCCACCAAAGTTAGTGTGAAGTCTGCCTCAAAATCCAAAGCGAAGCCTGCGAAGGCGTCCAGCCGAACTCCCAAGGAGTAAGTCGGTTGGTGAAGTCCATCGTTCTTTTGTCATCCGGTCTTGATTCGACCGTGAACCTCTATCGCGCCGCTAAAGAGAGCAAAGTCGTGATGGCCATCACTTTTGACTACGGTCAAAGAGCGGCGGCTCGCGAAATTCATTTTGCTGGTCTTTTGGCAGCGAGGCTTGAGATTCCACATCGAGTGATTGAGCTCCCATGGTTTAAAGATTTCACAGCGTCCTCATTAGTGAATCGCAAAATGGATGTACCGACGACGTCTGTTGAAATTGATAGCTTCGAGGCTAGCACCAACTCAGCCAAAGCAGTTTGGGTTCCAAATCGGAATGGAATTTTTTTGAACATCGGCGCAGCGTTCGCAGAAAGTGTCGATGCGAAGTGGCTTGTTCCGGGCTTTAATGCAGAGGAAGCAACGACGTTCCCTGATAACTCTGAGGATTATTTGCAGGCGGCGACGAGGTCGCTGTTTTATTCCACGGGAAACCACGTAGAAGTGAAATGCTTCACGACCGCTTTGGATAAAACGGAAATCGTGAAACAGGGACGGGCTCTAGGTGTTCCCTTTGAATTTATTTGGACTTGTTATTTCGGCGACGAAAAGCCGTGCGGACAATGCGAATCGTGTCAGCGCTTTTCTCGTGCGATGGGAGCGGTTTCAACATGACGTCCTTTCAGTCTAAGTTTCTAAACTTAAGTGAAGAAGAGTCGGCCTATGACGGCCGGCAATTGAAGTCACTTTTTTCTTATCTCGAACAGGGAATTCTTGGCGATTCGATTGTCGCTTGGGTGGGGCCTTGTCATGTGCCTTTTGAGCATATGGTTGATGGCGAGGACCTTCGTGCTCGGTCTGAAATTCGCGGAACCCGAATGGTTCACTTCATCGTCGAAAAGTTTGGCGCCTCGCTTTCAGAAACTGTAGCTCTTCAGCGATTGCTTTCTTCGATCGCAAAAGATGTTCTGCTAGAAAAAATGGGACAACAGCCACGATTCTCTATTCGGCGTTCGGGAGACGATCTCTATGTTGCGCTCTCTGACGGCGAAGGAAAACTCTCGATTTCGATCGCGACGATCTCGCCGGTCTCGGGTTTGATTCATTTTGCAGTGAACGTATCGAACGAGGGCACTCCCGTAAAAACCGCCGCGCTCGAAGATTTACGAATTCCGGCGCAGGATTTTGCCGAATCGGTATTGTGGAATTTTTCAGAAGAGATGGGCTCGATCAAAGAGGCCACCTGCAAAGTGAAATGGGTCCGGTAAGCCGCCGAAAACCTAGCGAAAAGTGAGATATTTCGGAAGTGTGTTGGGGTCGTCACAGTTTGCCTAACGCCTATTCGCGTGGAGCGAGTTCGACGATAGTCTAATTTCAATTCGAAATAAACCTACTTTGACGCGGCCTATGGCTTGCTCCTTTACGTGATCAAGCACACTTAGAGCGTGCTTCGTGTACGAGGGGGCAAAATGAATATGCCGAAATTGAAGTTACTCATGTTGGGCGCAGTTATGGTTCTAGCGTTCCAGAACTGCGGAAACAATATGAGCTTTCAGCAAGATGGAGCTCTTGTTGCCAAAGCCGACGAAGATACGGATGGCGATGGAATTCCAGATGATCCTACCTCGGATGATCCGAATAATAGTGACGGAGGTGGAATAAATCCAGGCGACGGCTCGCGTCCGCCGGGGATTTCGCCTACTCCTGCGCCAAGACCAGGCACACCTCCAGGTGCTAGTCCGACTCCACGAGCAAGTCCAACACCACGTCCCGGGTATGGTGGAGGCCATGATGACGGCGATGATCATGATGATCATCATGATCATGATGACGACGACAAAGATTGTAACAACAAGGACCGCGATGATGATGACCATAGTGGAAATCACGCTGGGTCGTCGGCCACCGCAAGCTTCATCTGTATTCTTGAGGGACCTGGAAAGTCAGTAAAACTTGGTCTGCGACCAAACTCGCTAGCTGGCGGAACCTCTGCAGATCAAGCGGTGTGCATGAGCCAAAACGCCTGTCTGAATATTGCGAGCAAAGTGTTCTCGGTAAAGATGGCCGATCGCCGGGGCTTCTGTAAACAGTCGGGAGCAAGCGGTCGAGTCTCAATGTCGGATGCGCAAATGGAAGAAGCCGTCACAAAGGCGAAAGTTCTTCAGATGTCGCAAGAGTACTAGCGGAATCTTTCCTAGTTCAACCCCAGAGCTTCCTCTGGGTTTTTTTCGTCTCAGAATAAGATGATGAATATTGAAACGTAACTCGCTGATACGACGATCCTTTTTTCAGGATATTCGAGTTCGACAGATCCTTAGCATTCAAAGCGAAATATCCGCATTTCAGATGGAACGACAGTTGCTCCCTTGATTGTCAGCGGTTTGGAACTCAATTGTAGCAGCGGAATGTAACTAAAGGTTTTTGAGTTCGAAAAGGGGTACCAATGAATAGGCATCTTTTAATCATCGCAGCGCTCTTCTTGATTTTAGGTTTCCAGAATTGTTCGAACACTGCGTCTTTTGATGCGGATGGATCTTTGGTCGCAAAAACAGATGTCTCACTTCAGGACGATGGTTCGAACACTTATGACGGAGTCATTGACGAGATCGCCGACGAGATGCCGGTCCCGAAGCCACCGTCCACGGGTGGTGGTGTCGTCGTAGTTCCGACCCCTACTCCTGCGCCAAATTACCGTGGCGGCCATGACGACGACGATCACGACCACGATAACCATGACGATGATGACGACGACCGCGATTACGCCGGTCGGGATGACGACGAAGACGATGATGACCATGAAAAGGATGATGACGACCACTCAAATTCGATGTCAGACGCGACGTATGTATGTGTTCTCGAAAGCTCCAGTGGCGGAAAGAGTGTTCGGCTCGGACAAACTTCAAATGGATTGAGCAATGACCAAAGTGCCGTCAACGATGTTTGTATGAGTGAAAAAGCGTGTTTGGAAACCGTCTCAAAGGCTTTCGCTGTTAAAGGTGCTGAAAAGCGCGGTTACTGCAAGGAATCCAACAAGAGTAGTAACTTCGTTAAGATGTCAGACAAAGAAGTCGAAGACGCGATCGCAAAAGAAATGCTCAAACGAATTATGTCGTCAAACTGACCGCCGGACCTTGGCGGGTCCCTCCTACGCAGGGTCGCCAGGCCGTAGCGACACTTCTCAAATCTTTCCGCGCTACTGCACGGAACGAGGGTGAGAGCTTCGAAGGAGCGAGGCTCACCCGAGACGAAGGCCAGAGGCCGTAGCGACACTCCTCAAATCTTTCCGCGCTACTGCACGGAAAGCAGCGAAGGCCAGAGGCCGTAGCGACACTCCTCAAATCTTTCCGCGCTACTGCACGGAAAGCAGCGAAGGCCAGAGGCCGTAGCGACACTTTAGACCGAAACGACTTCTTTAATTTCTGGAAGCGCGTCTTTCAGTCGAGTTTCGATTCCCATTTTCAAGGTCATAGTTGAGCTTGGACACCCGGCGCATGAGCCCTGCATGTGAAGATACACGACTTGATCTTCATATTTCGAGAATACGACATCTCCGCCGTCCTGGGCGACCATCGGTCGAATTTCATCATCCAGAACTCGCTTGATTAAGACCACTGCCGCAGAATCTGAGGGATTTGCAGCGTGGCGTGCAGTTCCCCCTTCTTCGGCAGACGCACTCTTTCCACTTACAGGAGCGGATGCTCCTGCTGAAACAATGGGTGCACCACTTTCGATGTGTTCTTCAATCAGCCCAGCCAATGGCTCGGCAATGATATCCCAATCGACCCAGTCTTGCTTTGTAACAGTAATAAAGTCTCGTCCGACATAAACGCCAGATGCCCATGGAAACCCGAAAAGCTTTTTTGCAAGAGGAGCAAACTGCGCTTCCGCCGCTGAATTGTAAGCGATCGGAGTTTCGGCAAAGACCATGTCCGAACCGATCAACGAAAAACGAAAGGTTTGTGGATTTGGTGTCTTCTCGAATCTGACCTTTGGGGTGGATACTGCTGCTGACATAGTAGGCTCCTTAGCGGCCCAGAGATAAACAAAAGTGGCGCTGTGCGACAACTTGCAGCGAACTACTGTTTAGGTCAACGCCTCATGGCTGATTTCTTGATCTCTTGTTCTCTTGATTTAACGGCCATCGAAAGCTAATCCTTTCCAGGCTTTACCCCAATTTTCAAGGGAGATCTAATGACACCGCGAGTTCGCGAAATTTTAAGCTGGTACGGCTCGGACAACCCAGGAACGCTGACCAATATTGCTCGCCTCATGAACCATGGGCGCCTCGCTGGCACTGGAAAAATGGTGATTCTTCCGGTCGATCAAGGTTTTGAGCATGGCCCTGCTCGAAGTTTCGCGAAAAATCCTGAAGGTTATGACCCGCATTACCACTTCAATCTCGCGATTGAATCTGGCTGCAACGCCTATGCGGCTCCCCTTGGCTTTCTTGAAGCCGGTGCGCGAGAGTATGCGGGCGAAATTCCGTTGATTTTGAAAATCAACAACAGCGACTCGCTCTGGAGCAATAAATCTCCGATTTCTGCGCTGACGTCGGGAATTGACGATGCGCTTCGTTTAGGTTGTGCAGCGATTGGCTTCACTATTTATCCGGGGTCAAGCGATCGCAAAACTATGTACGAAGAAATCGCGATGGCCGCGCAAGATGCAAAAAAAGCGGGACTTGCAGTTGTCATGTGGTCGTACCCGCGTGGTGAGCAGCTTTCAAAAGCGGGCGAAACGGGAATTGATGTCATTGCTTACGCGGCACAAATCGCCGCTCAGCTTGGTGCGCACATTATCAAAGTTAAGGCACCAACGGCGCACATCGAACAAGATGCTGCTAAAAAAGTTTATGAAGCCCAAGGCATTCCAGTAGCAACAATGGCCGATCGTGCAAAACACATTTGCGATTCTTCTTTTGCTGGCCGCCGCATAGTGATTTTCTCTGGAGGCGAGGCGAAGTCGACGTCGGAGCTTCTTGAGGAAGTGAAAGGGCTTGCTCAAGGTGGAGCTTTTGGCTCGATCATGGGCAGAAACGCGTTTCAACGGCCAAAGAAGGAAGCAATTGAACTTCTAAAACAGGTTCAGGATGTTTTCGCTGGGCGCGCGTTATGAGCTCCGACATAACCTCGCAATCAACGGGCCAAACACCTGGCCACGAAAATCCACTTCGTGCGGAAAAGCGCCGTAAACTTCATGACCTTCGTAAGCTCGGAATTGATCCGTTTCCACACAGCTACAATCGCACTTCGTCGATTGCGGCGATTCTCGAGAAGTTTTCTGAGGTTCTTCAAGCGGGGGATGTTCGCGAAGGCGACCGGTTCCGTGTTGCTGGTCGTTTGATGACTAAGCGCCCGATGGGGAAGGCCGCCTTTTTTAACATTCAAGATCAATCGGCTTCCATTCAGGTTTACTTGCGAGGCGAAGAACTTTCCGAGCAAGACCGTCAGGCATTTGATCTTATCGATCTCGGTGACTTCGTAGGCATTGACGGTTTTGTTTTTAAAACAAAAAAAGGGGAGCTTTCGCTGCATGCGAAGGAATTCACAATCCTTTGCAAAACGCTCGAGCCACTTCCCGAAAAGTATCACGGCATTCAAGATGTGGAGATCAAGTATCGACATCGCCACCTAGATTTAATTTCAGATCCAGATTCTCGTGAGGTCTTCATCAAGCGTTCAAAAATTATTTCAGAAACAAGGTCGTGGTTGAACGCACGAGGCTTCTTAGAGGTTGAAACTCCGGTCCTTCAGCCAATATACGGCGGAGCTGCTGCTTATCCGTTTTCGACTCACCACCGCGCACTCGACATGAAGCTCTTCATGAAAATTTCACCCGAGCTTTATTTAAAGCGCCTTGTCGTTGGCGGCTTTGAAAAGGTTTACGAGATCGGAAAGAACTTCCGCAACGAAGGCATCGACCGATCGCACAATCCAGAGTTCACGATGCTTGAATGGTATGAGGCCTACACCGACTACAACTATCAGATGAAACAATTCGAAGATCTGATTTCGCACCTTGCGCTAAAGGTCACGGGTTCGATGAAAGTCATGTATCAAGGTACTGAAATCGACTTCACTCCGCCTTGGCGGCGCCTAACGGTTTACGATGGTATTCGTGAATATGCGGGCATCGATCCGGACACGGCCTCGATTGAGGACCTATTTAAGAAGGCACGTGAACTAGGAAGCGATATCGAGACTCCGAAGCCAGGCCAGGCGCATTCACGCGCAAAAATTGCGATGGAAATTTTTGATGCTGCTGTCGAGCCAGCCCTGTTTCAGCCGACATTTGTCATGGATCATCCGATCGAGATTTCGCCACTGACGAAAAAGCACCGCACGAAGCCAGGTTTCGTCGAACGCTTCGAACCTGTTTGCGCGCACATGGAAATCGGCAATGCCTACACCGAGCTGAATGATCCAGAAGATCAATTGGCCCGTCTTCAAGAGCAGGATGAACAGCGAAAAGTGGACGAAGAAGCGCAGCCAATGGACGCCGACTTTATTCATGCTATCGATACAGGTATGCCGCCGACAGGTGGCGTGGGCGTCGGCATGGAGCGAATCGTGATGTTGCTGACGGATCGGCCATCAATTCGCGACATCATTTTGTTCCCGACTATGAAGATCAAGTAAGCAGAAGATCATGTAATCCATTTTTCGAGAGAGGCCGCGATGGAATTGCGCCAACTTTTTGGAGTACGACGGATGGTAATGGCGCGATCGGCGTCGTTACTTGTTGCAATTGCGCTAAGTGGTTGTGTCACTAAGCCGACGAAGGTGACAGAGAATTCGACCCGGGGGTTTGGTGCCGCCCCAGCATTGATGCGACCGGTTTTGCTTGATGAATCCACCGTCATTTTGGATGCGCGACCTGCTTTTGAATACTCAATGGCTCGGATTCCGCGTTCGCTCAACATCAATTGGGTGGATTTTTCCGAGCGGGATCCGATGTCCCGCGGCTGGCCTCAAAAGGACTCGTTCGCAGCCGCTAGACGCTTAGCGCGCATGGGTATTTCGCCGTCATCAAAAGTTGTGGTGTTTGGCCTCGGGCCCGATGGCCAAGCCGAAGAGGGTCGAGTCGCGTGGCTACTGGCCTATCTTGGAGTTGAGAATGTTCAATTTGCTCGTTTCGGTGCGGTGAAGTCGCGCCTGACCACTGAAGCACTGCCTGAAATGTCTCGCTCCGAATTTGAAGACAGTAGTCAGGCGAGCACCGGAGGCGCAGGCTCGAGGCTCAGCGAGTCCGATCGAACAAAGCGGGCAGGCGACGAGGGAATTGGCGCGAGTGGCGGGCTACTTGGCGACAATCAGCCTAAAGAAAGTGGCATCACTGCGCAGCCCGTATGGAAGCCCGAGCTTGAGAGTTCACTGATTGCCACACGTGCAGAAATTCTTGGCGCTTTCGAAAATCGCGCGGTCGAAAAAGCTTGGGCTTTCCAAGGCGCAAAGCCGAAGTTTTATCGCATCATTGATGTGCGTTCAGCAAAAGAGTATTTGGGAAAATCGGGCGGACTTCGCTCAAGAGCGATTCCAAATTTTGATGCGATGAACATCCCGTGGAAAGAATTTTTCGATACGGATCTCAAACCTCTCCCCGAAATAGGCGAACGTCTTTTGTCGATTGGTTTTCGTCGCGACCAGCGAATCTTGGTCATCGACAACGACGGAGTAGCAAGTGCCGCAGTCACGATGGCGCTTCGGGCAATGGGATTTGTCGATGCCGGCTGCTACGCTGGTGGTTACAACGACCTTTTAAAGAAATAGAAGCAGGAAAGGCGAGGAGTGATGAATTTTTGCCGGCTTGTTTTAGTTTTATTGCTCATACTGCCACTTTCGACCGCTGCAAAGAATTCGACTGCGATTGACGCAATCAACAGTTCGGCTGATCGCCTTGAAAAACGCATTTCAGAACGCGACAAGAGCTTGCCCAGTCTAAATGTAGAATACGATTTCCGTGACGCAACGGAAGGGGTCCCACCTAACATCAAATGCTTTTTTGAAACGAAGAAGACAGAAAAGTCCGAGCGGTCTGTTTTGAGAGTGTGCAAGATCCACATCGGACACGAGGTCTATTCCGTCATTCACACTTACTATTTAGACGAAAGCGGTCGGCCAATGAAATACCTCGTGGTAAATTCTGGAATCTCGGGCGATGGCGGGATGCCTGCGAGCCGCGAGGGAGTCATCTACGACAAATCAGGCCGAATTGTTTGGTCGTCGACGGGAGGAGCTAAATCGCCGATGACCTTCAAGGAAATTATCGGTCTTTTTAGTTCGCTCAATAATGCTTTGGGTAAATTCTAAAATAGGCTCGCAGAGCGTACTTCCGCCGGCGGAAGCAGATGGGCAGTTTTTGCGTCATCAGCTTGCGGCGCGAATTTTAAATAGAATGGAATTCAGTGCCTTGATCATGTCGGGGTCGTATTTTCCGGCGAGCTTGGTCGACATGAACTCTACCGCTGATACAGGTGACATCGGATCATTGTACGAGCGCTTCGTCGTCAGCGCATCGTAAGTGTCGGTGATGGCCACGATCCGCGCCATTGGGTGGATCTCGTTGCCAGGAAGTTGTTGTGGATAGCCGTTACCTAGAAACGATTCGTGGTGTTCAAAGCAGCAGGCCTTCATGGCTTCACTGACGCCGTACTCATTCAAAATTTTTAGTCCATACTGCGGGTGTTTTTGCATTTGCGCCCACTCGACATCATCTAAAGGTCCTTGTTTGCAGATAATTTCGGCTTTCACGTGTCGTTTGCCGATGTCATGAAACAGAGCTCCGCGACCGAGCTCTTGAATCTCTTCACCTTTGTAACCAAGCACTTGTCCAAGACCCAACGAATAGATCGCGACATCTAGTGAGTGGTTGTAAGTATAGAAATCATGCGACGAGAGGCCCACCAAATGGGCCATCGCTTGGGGCTCTTTATCCATGAAGTCTACAAAATTGGTGATCAGCTCGCGCGAATCGGCCAGTGCCTCTTCCACATCTTCTTTTTCAAAAATCTCTTCGGCCAACGTCATGCTGGATTCGCGCAGAATATTGGCTTTGGTTTTCATATCCAAGGCCGACTCGTTCATGCGGTCAAAAATATAGCTCTTAAAAAAGCTTCGCTGTTCATCTGGAACGTAAAAGACGTCTGCGCGCTCCAGATGCTGTATTTTCCGCGCGTTCAGAGAATCTCCGGCACGGAGGTAAAGGATCATTTTGCCGTTGATCATGATGAAGGTGTCAAAGGTTGTCGCTCGATCGGGGATCAGTGAATTTACGCGAATTTTAAATTTCCCAGCAGCCGAGGGCGCAGTGCCTAGAGCCCTCGAGAGGGCCGGGGCAACTGCCTCAGGATGAGACAGGTTCGTGCTTGATCTAGAGCCGCGATCGTCACTGCTGTTTGACATACCCTCTTAGTGTGCCAAGCAATTCATAACTCTCCAAGCCTTGCTTGCAGAGATTGTCTCAACAAGGCTAGTTATTTGGTATGGCGGTATTAAAGTTCGACACTCCCATTCAGTTTATCAAGGGAGTCGGACCAAAGTTGGGCGAGCGGTTTAAGGACCTAGGGCTGTTTACAGTTCAGGATCTCTTAGAATGGTATCCGCGCGCCTATGAAGATCGACGTGCTGCCAGAAGTATCGCAAGCCTTAAGCCGGACGAGCTGGTCAGTCTACGAGCCGAGGTCGTAAACGTAAAAAGCTTTATGCTAGGGCGCAGTCGCCGCAAAGTTTATGACGTCACCGTTCGCGACGAAACCGGGAAAATCCACTGCAAGTTTTTTCGAGTTCCCTACAAAGGTTATTTCGAGCGTTTTCAACCGCTTCAAAAAGTTCGCGTGATTGGGAAAGTGACTTTCTACCGTGGGCAAATCGAATTCCATCATCCAGATTTACAAGACGATACTCCTGATCAAGTAGCTGACGATGACGTGGTCGTTCCGATATATCCAGAAACCGAAGGTCTCACCAATCGTCAGTTTCGAAAGTTGATTGGCTTCGTTTTAGAAGAGGTTAAAAAAAGTCTTCATGTCGTCGATCCACGAGACAAAGATCACGTCCCGGCCGATCGAATGCCGAAATGGCTGCTTGAAAAATACGAACTGCCTGGACGCTTTGAGGCCCTCGACAAGGTCCATCGTCCACCGAAAGACGCGACGAAGGAGTTCACTGATTTAAAGTCGCCGTTTCATCGTCGTCTCATTTTTGATGAATTTTTCTGGCTCGAGCTTTGGCTCGCTTCACGCAAAGAAGGCGTTTCTCGCGAACCGGGTCTTCCGTTTAAAAACCCGCAGGCTAGTGGGCTAGGCCAGGGCTTAGATCTTGTCCGAAAGCTTGAAGCAGGTCTTCCGTTCACGTTGACGGGTGCACAGAAGCGAACCTTCGAAGAAATTTTAAAGGATCTCACAGGCCATCAGCCGCCAAAGCCAATGAATCGTCTGGTTCAAGGAGATGTCGGAAGCGGAAAAACCATGGTGGCCTTGATGGCAGCACTTGTCGCAATTGAAAACGGGTACCAAGCGACCTTGATGGTGCCGACCGAGATTTTGGCTGAACAACATTTTCGAACAGCCAAGCGGCTACTCGAACCCTTGGGTGTGATGGTTGGACTTTTCACGGGCTCGATCAAGACGGCGGAGCGTGCACAGGCCCAAATGCTTCTTTCTACGGGGCAGATTCAATTGGCTGTTGGCACTCATGCTTTGATCGAAGACGCAGTAGAATTTAATAGTCTTGGGCTGGTTATCATCGACGAGCAGCACAGGTTTGGCGTTCATCAGCGCGGCCGATTGAAGGCCAAGGGCCAAAAAGATGAAATGCCAAAAGGAAAAGGCTCTGCGCGAGCAAAACCTCTCGAAGAATCTCAGTCGATAGTGCCACATTTTCTTGTCATGACCGCAACACCGATTCCGAGAACTCTAGCGATGACCGTGTATGGCGATCTCGACGTTTCGCAAATTGACGAACTACCGAAAGGCCGAACGCCCATTCAGACCCGCGCTGGATATGAATCGCATCGTCCGAAGATGATTGAATTTGTCCGCACGCATTTGAAGGCGGGGCGACAGGCCTATTTTGTTTATCCGCTGGTCGAAGAAAGCGAAAAGATCGATCTCAAAAACGCAATGACGGAGTATGAAAATTTGAAACTTCAATTCCCTGAGTTTCAATTGGGTCTCTTGCATGGCCGCATGAAGCCCGATGAAAAAGATCGAGTGATGCGAGAGTTTCGTGACGGCCGCTATCAAGTTCTCGTTGCGACCACCGTCATCGAAGTCGGCGTCGATGTTCCAAACGCTAATGTGATGGTGATCGAACATTCCGAACGCTTTGGACTTTCCCAGCTGCATCAGCTGCGCGGCCGAGTAGGTCGTGGAGAACACAAAAGCTTCTGCATGTTAATGATGGGGCACGCCGTTTCCGAGGAAGCTCGCACGCGTTTGCAAGTGATGGAAGAAACCACAGATGGCTTTGTAATATCGGAGCGCGATCTCGAGATTCGTGGCCCAGGAGAATTCCTTGGCACGAGGCAATCGGGTCTACCAGGTTTTAAACTTGCGAACATTGTTCGCGATGCTCGGATTTTAACAGAGGCTCGCGAAGCAGCGTTCGAAGTTTTCAAACGCGATCCTACGCTCAACGCTCTCGATCATCGTGCACTTCGTCAATTGCTCTTGAAAAAACACGGTCCAACTTCGCTAGCGGGAATTGGTTAGCGAACGGGCGGCGCGTCACGATTTCTGATTCTAATTTCGGTGTGCACATGATTTCGTCATACGCATGACAAACAACATGAATGTACGCGCCCTTCGTTTCGTAGCAGCTATCGCCGTTGCTCCATTGTTAGGTTTTCTTTTGAATTCCAATGCGGCCTTTGCGGGCGAGCGGCTTTTGCTTCGAACCGGTTCGGTTGATCTCACCAATGCATCGGAAGCAACGGACCTGTTGAGTCTTCCTGAGTTTGATGCGGTCGAGTCAGAAGAGACGATGGCTCTTTCGGCAAAGTCAGGAAAACCAGTATGGGTTGGTACGAAGGAAAAACGACCAAAGAAAAAGACCGACAGTCGGGCCACTCGCCATTTTGTTGTGCAAACGCGCGATTCGATTTCTAAAGCAGATCTCATTAACTTCCAGTCGCTAAGGCTTAATATCATTCGCTATTTGCCGGAAAATGCCGTTGTCGTATCGGGTTCGCATCGTCAAGCACTGGTACTGGCGAAGTCCTCCAACCGAATTCGTGCGATCACCTCTTATCGACCTGAATGGAAACTTGCCCCCGAAATTGGCGCGTCTTCTGTGTTCTCTGGCGATCCGCTAATCAAAGCGGTGGTTCGCTTTTTCCCGGGTACCGCGGATTCCGGCAAAGCGCAGATTTCACATTTGAAAAATGTGAAGTCGGCAATTGGTAAAGCAAAGTCGAACGTCCTTTCGATGGCCAATCGAACGATGATTATCGAAACCAAGCGGTCGACGTTGGGACTTTTCGCAGAGTTAGATCCAGTAGAATGGATCGAGCCGTTGGCAGACATTGAAATGCCGTGGTTCAAAGACGAAAATCTGCGCCTTCTGATGATGGCCTCTCCGGGCGATTATTCTGATCTCGATGGTTATGAGAGTGGCACCAAGCTAATGAAGTTTGATTCTGTTTGGGCAAAGGGCTTTGCAGGCACCGGCGAAACGGTGGCCTTTGCAGATACTGGAATGGACACAGGCGACGCTGCGGCCATCCACCCGGACTTCGCGGGCCGTGTGCCACAAGGTTTCATCCACGGTTTATTCTCAAAAAGTTGGGAAGATCCGATGGGTCACGGCACGCATGTTGGTGGTTCGGTTGGCGGTGACGGTGGATCGTCGAATGGAAAAGTGAAAGGTGCTGCGACTTTAGCAAACGTGATTCCGCAGAGCATGTGGAGTCCGATGCTGGAAAATCTCAGCGTCCCTTCGAAACTAAAAGACATGTTTGGAAAAGCGCAAAGCGCTGGCGCACGCATTCACACGAACTCGTGGGGTTCAGCAGCAGCAGGTGGCGTTTATGACAGCATGGCTCAGCAAGTGGATGAGTACATGCATGCAAACCCAGACTTTTTAATTCTCTTTGCTGCAGGTAACAATGGCGAAGATGCAGACAAAGATGGCCGCATCGATCCCGGTTCGGTTTCAACTCCAGGTACCGCGAAAAACGCGCTCACCGTTGGTTCAAGTAAGAACCTGGTTTCCAATGGCGGCATTCAAGCAAAGCTCATCGAACTCAAAATTGGCAAAGATAAATGGGGTGTCGAGCCGCTTGCTAGCTCGAGACTTTCTGAGAATGACAAAGGACTTGCTCCGTTTTCAAGTCGCGGGCCCACTGCGGATGGCCGGTTGAAACCAGAGGTGGTCGCACCAGGGACCAATATTCTTTCGGCAAGATCTCGGCATCCAAAAGCGGAAGTTCTTTGGGGTACTTACAATGACAAGTATGTTTGGTCCGGCGGAACGTCGATGTCGACTCCGCTTGTTGCCGGTGCAGCCGCGGTAATTCGCGAGTATTTGATAAAAGATCGCAAGCTTGCGAATCCATCGGCGGCCATTGTGAAAGCGGCGCTGATGCACACGTCGGAAGATTTGTTTCCAGGTCAATTTGGAGCGATTGGTGTTTCGCGAGGCCAAGAGCTTGCGACAACTCGTCCGAACATGGATGAGGGATTTGGTCGCGTCGATGTTGAGAAAGCGACGTCACTCGAAACATCATTACTTGTGGACGAGAGAAATGGATTGGGCCCCGGTGACAAGCATGTCTATCCAGTGACGATCGCGAAATCTACGAAGCTAGAAGCAACTCTTGTATATACAGATGCGCCTGGTGCTGCAGCGGCGAGCAAAGCACTGGTCAATGATCTCGATCTTGCAGTGATCGATTCGCAAGGACGTCGTCAGGAAATTCTTGATCGCACAAACAATCACGAACATCTGTCGATTTCACTTTCGCCAGGTACTTATCAAATTGAAGTGCGTGGTGAGAACGTCCCAATGTCCAAACAAGGCTACGCCTTGATCGTGTCCGCTGATCGCTAAAGGCGACGTTACGGACTCTGGCCTTCGTCTCGGGTGAGCCTCGCTCCTTCGAAGCTCTCACCCTCGTTCCGTGCAGTAGCGCGGAAAGATTTAAGGGTGTCGCTGCGAAGTGATGCTTTTTAGGCACAGTTTCTGGGCAGTTTTCGGGGCTACCTGCTCAGATGCTGCCAATTCGCGGCTGGCTTTTTTGCAAGACTTTCACTTCATGTTTGGTAAGTATCCGTCTTCCCTTGTTCATTCGGACTTGGCGCGATGAGTCATGAACGTATGACTCAAGCAATCTTAAATGGTCTGAAATTCTTGCGACTGGGTGCCGCTAATCGTCCCCCTTTGTTGATGGTTCGTGTCAAGAATGGTAAACCATCATGCGTTCATTGGTTTGTCATTAAGCAGGATAAACCGCATGCCGTCTTAAGTTGGCGTGTCGCAGGCTCTTGAAAGATCAGACCAGAGGGATTGGTCAGGATCAGTTTTTTATCGAGAGCTTGAGGCGTGTAGTAGACAAGAGACCTATTTTTTTTGAAGAGCATGTGAACGACTAAGGGGAAGCTGCTAGGCGTTATGTGGAGGAAGGCGTGCTGTCAAAACCGTCGGGGAAATCTCCTCAAGCTCGTTCTGCTAAACCAAGCGGAATGAAGCCTAAGGTTGGCGTGAAGCCAGAAGTAAGTTCATCAGCGACACTGTCAGAAAAACCATCTGACCAGAAACTAGAGGCTGTTATTCCAGTTCCAAAAGTTGAATCTCCAGATGCAGCTCTTCTTGCTCCTAAAACTCCGATGCGTTCGGGACGTGGTTATCGTCCCGGTGCTGTCGAAGCCACTAAGACGTTGGCAGAACTCAGTAATCAGCCAATTGAATTCAAAGTTGGCGACAATGCAGTTTACCCTGGTCACGGTGTAGGTCGTGTGAATGCTATCGAATCCAAAGAGATCGCTGGAACGAAGCTCACTTTTTATAGCATTCAGATTCTCGACAGTGGAATGAAGATTATGGTTCCGCAGGCAAACGTGAAAAGCGTCGGTCTTCGTCCAATCATTTCGCGTGAAGAGGCTTACTCTGTCATCGGGATCTTAAAAGAAACTAACGTGAAAATCGACAACCAGACCTGGAACCGCCGATATCGTGAATACATGGAAAAAATAAAAACGGGTGGAGTTCGTGAGATAGCGGAAGTGCTTCGCGACCTCTTCTTGTTGAAAGTTGATAAAGAATTAAGCTTCGGCGAGCGCAAAATGCTCGATACAGCACGCAGTCTGTTGATTAAGGAGCTTATTTTGGCCACAGGCCGAGATGAGCTGATGAAAGAAGCAGAAGTGAAGGCGATTCTCGATCTCACGTAGTCCATGTCCGAACCAATCATTGGTTCGCGGGCTGCTGCACCGCTCAAAGGGTAAATTTCTGATGGGGAGAGCCCGGTTGTTAAAACAACCGGGTTCGTTTTATTATAGGGGTTCACCTGTCCCAGCCGAACGTTCCAGCAGGAGGCCTCTTTGACATCGACACCCGTGAACTCGAGCCATATTCCATCCAACGTTCGCGTGCGATTTGCTCCAAGCCCAACTGGTTATCTGCATGTGGGCGGAGCACGAACTGCGCTTTACAACTTTCTTTATGCCAAGCGCTTCGGCGGCAAATTTATTTTGCGAGTTGAAGACACTGATCTCGAGCGTTCGACAGACGAATCGATGCGCATGCAAATCGAAGATTTGAAATGGCTTGGATTGAATTGGGATGAAGGTCCCAATCCGAAAACTTATGAAGACATGGGACCCTATGGGCCGTATCGACAAAGTCGTCGCAAAGAAATTTACATGAAATACGCAAACCAGCTCTTAGAGTCTGGGCATGCGTACTATGACTTCCGTACCGATGCAGAACTCGATGCAATCAAAGAGGCTCTTGTAAAGGCCGGTAAGCCACCGCAAATTGATGCGCCCTCGAAAATCGTTCCACCAAGTGAGGCGCGCGAACGGATTGCAAAAGGTGAACAAGCGGCGATTCGCTTTCACGTGAAAGAGAAGCGCGATTACATCGTGAATGATCTCGTGCGTGGCGATGTTCGTTTTCCGTCAGATATGGTCGGCGATTTCGTCTGTATTCGCTCGAATGGAATGCCGGTCTACAACTTTTGCTGTGCGATTGACGATGCGTTGATGAAAATCACGCACGTGTTTCGTGCGGAAGAGCACTTGTCGAACACGCTTCGTCAAATGATGCTGTTTGAAGCATTGGGGCTTGAGGCTCCTCGCTTTGGGCACCTCTCGTTTATTCTCGGCCCGGATAAACAAAAGCTATCGAAGCGACATGGGGCGACGTCGTGCCACGACTTCAAGTTGAAAGGCTATTTGCCCGAGGCCTTGAATAATTTCATTTTGCTTTCCGGTTGGTCTTCGCCAGATGGCAGGGAAATTTTGTCGCGTGAAGAGCAAATAAGTCTTTTCACACACGAGCGATTTAATTCGGCTCCGGCTGTGTTTGATGAAACAAAACTGCTTTGGATGAATTCGATGTATTTGCGTGCACTACCCCACGACGAGCTTTGGAATCGCGTAGAGCCATTTTTGAAAGAAGCTGGCATCACTGTTCCTCAGGCGAAGGATGCTTCTTGGCGCGATCAGGCGCTTACGGCATTCAAGACGTCGATGCAAACTTTGGCGGATGCGCCGAAACTTTTTGAGGCATTGGATGATACGAAGTTTTCGATCAAAGACGATGCGGCTGAAGTCAAAAGTTGGGATGAGTCGAAGAAAGTTTGGCAGGCTTGGAAGGCCGAGCTTGTCGGTCACGCTGCTTCGCGAATCAGCGAGGCGGAATTCACAGCGATGCAGGACCGAGTGAAGGTGTCAGCCGCGGTGAAGGGAAAACATCTTTTCATGCCGATTCGCGTGGCCGTGATCGGGCAACCGCATGGCACGGAACTTAAAATCCTAGTACCGCTTCTCGATAAGTCGTCCCTCATTAAACGTGTGGAGCAGTGCCTTTAAAATGTTGAAGATCTACAACACCCTGACGAAAAACAAAGAAGACTTTAAGCCAATCAAAGACGGTGAAGTGTCGATCTATGTGTGCGGTCCAACGGTCTACGACTTTCTTCACGTCGGAAACTTCCGAGGTCCAGTTGTTTTTAACATGATTCGCAACTGGCTTGAAACCAAGGGCCTCAAGGTCAAATACGTTTCGAATTTTACCGATATCGACGATCGAATTTTGCAGAGGTCTTTAAAGGAAAATGTTGATTCATTGGTGATTAGCGAGCGCTACATTGCTGAGTATAAGACCGACTTCAAAAACCTTGGTCTTCGCCCGCAAGATGCGAATCCCAAAGTGACAGAGCACTTGCCGTCGATTGTTGAAATCACGGAACAGCTGATCGGCAATGGTAAAGCCTACGAAGTTGACGGCGAAGTTTTGTACTCTGTTAGAAGCTTTCCAGATTACGGGAAACTTTCGAAACGCGATATTGAAGATGTCAGAACGGGCACAAGGGTTGAGCCGGGCGAAAAGAAGCGCGACGTTTTGGACTTTGCTCTTTGGAAACCCGCGAAATCGGGCGAGCAATCTTGGCCATCGCCTTGGGGCGCTGGACGCCCAGGCTGGCACATTGAATGTTCGGCAATGGTGAAAGCCATTTTTGGAGATTCGATCGACATTCACGGCGGCGGGATGGATTTGATTTTCCCGCATCATGAGAACGAAATAGCGCAAAGTGAGGGCGCAAGCGGGAAGCCGTTTGTGAAGCACTGGATTCACTGGAATATGATCAACTTCGGCGATCGAAAGATGTCGAAGTCTTTAGGAAATATAAAAACGGCCCGCGACTTCTTAAAAGAGTTCAATGCTGAGATCTATAAGTTCATGATACTTTCGGTTCATTACCGAAGTGTCAGTGATTTTTCGGATCAAGGAATTGAACGTGCGGTTTCGGGTTTGGCCCGCGCCTATTCTGCGATGGCACAAGCCGAGCGCGTGCAGCAGTTTTTCGCTGGCGGTTCAGCTTCGTCAGCGGCTGGAGGTGCTGCCCCGCAAGCAAGCGGAAAAGTTGCGCCGGGGCTTGCGGAAGCCATGACAATTAGCTCACAGAAGCTTGCAGTGGCGCTCGATGACGACTTTAACACTCCTGAGGCTTTTGCCGAAGTGTTCAACGTGATTCGTGCGTACAACGCAACCGTAAAGCTTGGAAAACCCAATGCCGACGCACTTGCCAATGCGAATGCGTTTACTGGATGGATCCGCGAAACTGGAAAGCTATTTTCACTCTACCAAGAGCCGGCTACACAGTTCCTTTCGACTTTGGACGAAATGCTACTGAAGCAAAAAGGTCTTGAACGATCATTGATCGACGAGAAAGTTCAGCAGCGTTGGGTGGCAAAGCAGGCAAAAGATTTTGCTACGAGCGACAAGCTTCGCGATGAACTTGCTGGACTTGGAATTTCGATTTCGGACACCGCAGAGGGCACGCGCTGGGAAGTGACGAAGTAATGGCTGCCGACAGGCCGGAAGATACAATAGGTGATTTTCCGGAAGACGGGCCACGCCCTGGATCTGGAGATGCTTCGCAAGCTCTTCCTGGTGGTCGTCGTGTTCGTTCTCCGATCGGCCAGTTCAAACTGACAACCGAGATGAAGCCCGCGGGCGATCAACCTCGAGCCATCGGTCAAATGGTCAGCCACATCAAAGACGGCACCAAACACCAGGTGCTTTTGGGGGTGACAGGTTCTGGGAAAACGTTTTCCATGGCGAACGTCATTCAACAGACAAATCTTCCGACGTTGATTTTGGCCCCAAATAAAACTTTGGCGGCACAGCTTTACGCCGAATTCAAAGAGCTTTTTCCTGAAAATGCGGTCGAATATTTTGTTTCCTACTACGACTACTATCAGCCAGAAGCGTATATTCCTTCGTCGGACACGTTCATTGAAAAAGATTCGGCTATCAACGAACAGATCGATCGCATGCGCCACTCGGCAACTCGATCGCTGTTTGATCGCAGAGATGTTATTATCGTGAGCTCTGTTTCTTGTATTTACGGTCTTGGATCGCCAGAAGCCTACGAAGGAATGATGATCCACGTGGTGGTTGGAACGGAAACACGTCGCGACCATTTTTTGCGCGAGCTGGTCCGAATTCAGTATGCGCGCAATGATATAGATTTTCATCGTGGAAAATTTCGTGTGCGCGGAGACATCGTCGATATTCACCCACCATATGAAGAAGACCGTGTTATTCGAGTCGAATTCTTTGGCGACTATATCGAAAAAGTTTCTTGGATCGACCCATTACGCGGGGAAGTTTTAGAGGAACTTGACCAGGTCGCGATCTACCCTGGCAGTCACTACGTCACAAGCGAGGACAAATCGAAGCTCGCGATTAAGACAATTCAGACAGAGCTTCTCGAGCGTCTTCAAGAATTAAAAAATCAGATGAAGCTTGTCGAGGCCCAGCGCCTAGAGCAGCGCACCTACTACGATATCGAAATGATGGAGGAGCTTGGCTTTTGCCAAGGAATCGAAAATTATTCCAGGCATTTGACGGGGCGTCAGCCCGGCGAGCCGCCTCCGACTCTGATCGAATACTTCCCGCCAGAATTCTTGTGTTTTATTGACGAGAGTCACGTCACAGTTCCGCAAATTGGCGGAATGTATCGAGGCGATCGCGCTAGAAAAATGACCTTGGTTGAACACGGCTTTCGTCTGCCAAGCGCGCTTGATAACCGTCCGTTGAATTTTCAAGAATTTGAAAAGTTGATGGACAACGTTGTCTATGTTTCCGCGACTCCTGGCCCCTATGAGCTGCAGAAATCTGAAGGGTTGATCATCGAGCAGATTATCAGGCCGACTGGTCTTTTAGATCCCAATGTGGAAGTCCGCACCGCGAAACATCAAGTCGATGATCTTTTAAAGGAAATTCGACTGCGAATCGCAAAAAGTGAACGAGTTTTGATCACGACTTTGACAAAGCGTTCGTCGGAGGATTTGACCGAGTACTATGAGGGACTCGGGATAAAGGTAAAGTACCTTCACAGCGATATAAAAACGGTCGAGCGCACCGAAATCATTCGAGATCTTCGCCTGGGCGTTTTTGACGTCCTGATTGGAATCAATCTTTTAAGAGAAGGTTTGGACATTCCGGAAGTGTCCTTGGTGGCGATCACGGATGCTGACAAAGAGGGGTTTCTTCGCAGTGAACGGTCGCTCGTGCAGACGATTGGACGTGCGGCGCGAAACTCAGATGGCTCTGTTATTTTGTACGCGGATCACGTTACTGAATCGATGGAAAAAGCGATTCGCGAAACAGCCAGACGGCGAACAATTCAGGAAGCCTATAACAAAGAGCATGGAATTACGCCTCAGACGATCAAAAAGCGCGTCCGCGAATCGTTAATGGATATTTATGGGGAGAGTGATTCGCCAGCACCTCAGCCGGCAGGTCGCGGGCGGGGACGCGAACTCGGGAAGAATGTATCTAAGCTTGCCACACCAGAGAGTGTGTACCGCGTTGCCACAGAAGGTATGGATCCAAAGAAGCTTGAAAAAGAAGTCGATCGCCTGCGCAAGAAAATGAAAACTCACGCTACTCAGCTTGAGTTTGAAGAGGCCGCAAAAATCAGAGACGAAGTTAAGCGTTTGCAGATGGTACAGCTCTCCCTTTTAGAGGGCGACACCGACCGCGAGATGAACGCAGTCATTGATGGAAAAGACGACGGCTCGGGCCGAAGCTAAATTAGGCGACGAGCAACCCAAGCGCTTCCTATTTTGGAGTTGGCTTCGCCTCTTGTGAGGTACATGTCTATTGAGATCACCATGACTTGTCTTGCTGATGGCTCAGTGGAATGGCAGCTCCGTCAGAAAAAAATCACATTGTCTTCACGTGTTTGTTTTTCGCAAACCTAATATGTGCTCGTGAGATTCAGGCATCGGAAGTAATTCTTTAGGGGAAGTAATGTTTATTCGATCATTTTTCCCGTCTTCGGAAAGTCCGATGAAATACTTAATTCCATTTGTTCTATTTCAGCTTTCTTGTGCAGCCCCTGAATGGAGACTAAAGGAAGTCCCGCCAGAATCTGTATCCCGACTCGAGGTAAAGGCCGAAAGCATAAAACGCGCGACCGTGAACCGGGACAACTAAGTAGTTGGCGAAATACTTCAGGCTGCAGTCCATTCGCGTATTTTGGAAGTTACAATGTTGGCCTGTATGGCGTGTTCGGTGCATCGGGCGAGGCTCGTTTAGCGTTTGAGTTTCGAATCCTGCGATGGTGGTCAACAGTTGGTAGGTTCTAAGGTTGTCGCGTACTGTCTTTTGGGACAGCCTGTTCCAAATCAGGGACACCGAGCACAGCGTCGAACAGGACTGAACTCAGTTTTGACATGCCTGTAAAAACGGGAAATGTAGACTCGAATGCAGCGGTGGAGAGAGAACTTGTGGTACCTTTCGGACACAATGAGCTCCGCTAGAATAACGACCGCCAAACGTATTTGGGCGGCTAAAGGATTGTTCACAATGAAGTATCAATTAGTATTAGGTCTCGCTTTGATTTCTTCAATAACTGGTTGCAGTTCCGGCGGAGGCGACGGCGGCGGTGGCGGTGTTCAAGGCAAGCTTTCTGCCGAACAAGAAGCAGCTCTTCAAGCGTGGATTCAAGCCCCAATAAAGTCCTGCCAAGCAATCGAAGTTGTTGGTGGCGGAGCGAGCACCTCATCAGATGATTTTGGGATCCCAGGATTTCCATCTGCTCCAGCGCCACGCCCCTCTAATCGCGATGCCATTGAAAAAGGCGTCGACCTTTCTGTCCTTCATGCAAAAACAAAAGGTTCGATGTGGATTGGTTCCAAATCGGCAAGCGGCGCCTTTGCTGTTCTCTCGGGCGGAGCAAGTGGCTTCACGTCGGGAGTTCAGACTTCTAAGTTTGAACAGACGGTTGAAATCAATGGCTCGTCACAGTCCGTAAAAGTAGAAACCGAAAGTTCGGGTTACGACTGTCTTGTCAAAGTAAACGGTGTCGAGCGCGCACGCCTTCAGATTGCAAAAGAAGTCGAGATTGGACTTGCGGGCGATCTTGCAGAACTTTCGTCTCCTTCCTCGTTCCCTGCGGCTAGAATTGCGACCTCGTTTTACAGCAATCGCGGGTTTATAAAATATGATCCCCGTGCTGCGAGATTCGATTCAGGAAATATCAGCGATCTTCTATTCAAATCGATGAAGTCCGAGACGGCCCGTGAAGCGGCTTTAAAAGGTTTAGGTTTTTCACCTGAGCAAATCCGAAAGCACTTTGTTATGGGAGCTGGCGTTCGACCACATCAGTTAGCACTCGATTTGTCGCACATCGCTTCTGGTGGCCAATTAACATTGGCTGCAAGGTCGGGATTTATTCTTACTGAAACATCTGTTGACGCGATTCCAACTGATGGCCAAGCGAAGGATTTAAAGTTTGCCGTGTTGCTTGCGACCGAAAAAGCGCAAGTGGGCCCGAAAGAGTTCAATTCAGGTGCGCCCAAAGTGATGGCCATCACACGCCAGCTTCGAATGGAAAACCGCGCCGGCGAATTCGTTGTTAAAGATTCGGGATTAGGATCGATCAGTGAAAAAGCAGCCGGCGCACAAGTTGCGGAAAAGTGTGCGCTTGATCGCGCAGTGGCAGCGAATTTCTTGTACTTCCAAGAACGTTTTATTCGCACGACGGCACCGATTGCTTCTCGAGCTGAAATTTATGGTCCGTGTGCAGCTTATGACCGCGATGCCATCGAACTGGCAGAAAAATCGGGAACGATGTTGACGACGTTGAATGCGCTTTATCGCTCGATCCCACGGGGCGACTTCCGCGGTTCCAGGTTTAGCTTTGGCGATTGGTCGCAGTCAGTTTCGTATTACCTTGTTAAAGGTCTTCAGTCTGGTTCGACAGATCGTCTTGTCGAACCACGTGTCGTCGCAACGCCAGCGATGATGATTCTTGATCAAATGATGTTGGATGTTCGCTTGGAAGTAAACGGAGCCGCTTTGTCGCAAGACTACCGAGGGCTTCTGGCGGATCTTGTGATTGGTCTTTCAGAATCACAACTTTCAGACTCGGCTGACTCAGCTAGTTCGTCATTCGCGCGTGGCATGGCAAGAACAGCAGTTCGCGCAGGCAGCGGATTTGAAACCAGTTTTGGTGGCTTGGTACGAATTGCGATTCAAGATTGGCGCCGTGCGGGCAGCATGGTGTCGTGGGCAGATTCGATGATGACGGCTAGCTACCTGGTAACTGCGCGCGCGGTTTCATCTGAAGCGAGTCTTATCGGGTACCGTCCCTATTTTGATGAAGTTCATTCGCGCCTGTTTGAAGTTCAACCGACTGAGTCGGATCTGGCATCGCAACTTGATCGCTTCCGTGGTTTTCGAACTCAGCTAGATCGCTTTCCGCAATTGAAGCCAGTTGCCGATGTTCTTTCGACATCGCTGCTAAAAAGTCGCGTCCAACCCGTCGACTATCCTCGAACGATTGAGGCTGCAGCTAAGCTTGCGGCCGGCGACGCTGACCTAGTTGCGGTTTACATGAATGCTTTGAAAACCGGCGACGGGGTCACAGAATTTGATGCGATTCGCACTTGGGCGTTGGCTTTGACCACTTCGGATCAACAAGCGATTGCGAGTGTCCTGGCAAACGGGAAGGCAATGGGTATCGAAAGTGAAAGCCGACATAAACTTCGTGACGCCGTTTCGGCGCGCGTTGGTAGCTCAGTCCTTCAGTCGATGGCGAATGCCGGTGGCCTAGCTAAGGCATTTATCGCGGCTGAGGCAGGCCGCGCTAGCGGATCTACTCGAGATACGTTTTACGAATCAAAAGCGAAGGAAATAGCAAAACGAATTTTCTTGCAAAACTTTTCGGCCACGGATGTTCAAGCACTGGAAACTTTCGCGAAGGTCGCGGGGGCAGACTTGATGTGTGAAGGTCGGCAGACGATCTCGTCGCGACTGGATTGTGCTGGCCTTCAGCGGTTCACCAAAGAAGGTGACGGACTTTTAAACGACCGCTATCAGGGCCGTTACGTATCGCTCGCAACGCGAATGCAGGTATGGTTTGGCCAGTTGGTGCCGGCGAACGATCATCTTTCGATGCGAAGAAAGTTGAAGTCGGCGCTGTTTCCAGCCTTCAACAACACTCCGTGGGCGACTTGTGATGCTCAAAGTTATCAGGTGAAATTTCAGGCACTTGATAAAGCTGTTGGCGCTTACTTGGTTGCGATTGGCGACTTTGTGACAAGATCCCAAGCCGAGCGCGATGTTCAGACGGCTATGGACGCTCGTTGCCCATAGGCAGTTTAGCATGCACAATGAGGTGCAATGCTTAAACGCGAAGCCGAAATCATAGAGGAACTAAAAGAGAAGGTGAGGGATTTCCCTCGCCTTCCTGGCGTTTACCTCATGAAGAATGAGGCCGAAAAGATCATCTATGTCGGTAAGGCCAAGGACATTCGCTCTCGCGTTCGTAGTTACCTGACCGATTCTAAGGACCATTCGGCGAAGACCCGGCTTTTGGTTCGAAATATTCGCACCATCGACACGATCCTTACGAAGACAGAAGTAGAAGCATTTCTTCTAGAGGCGTCGCTCATAAAAAAGCATCGGCCTCGGTACAACATTCGGCTAAAAGACGACAAGAGTTATCCGTACATTCGAATCTCAATGGCTGATCCTTTTCCTCGTCTTTACTTGGCGAGAAAAGTTAAAAAAGATGGTTCGATGTACTTTGGCCCCTACACCAATGGCACAGCAGTCTGGGGAACGATTCGGTTCTTGAATCGAACTTTTCAAATTCGAGATTGTAAAGACGCTTTCATGGCGACCCGAAAGCGTCCCTGCATGACTCATCAAATTGGTCGCTGCAAGGCTCCATGTGTGGATCTCGTAAATCAATCGGAGTACGGCGATGACATCAAGCAAGCTGTTACATTCCTGAGAGGACGAGACAAACAAATCGTTCGCGATTTGACGAAGAAAATGAAGTTGGCTGCGGAGGACGAGCGCTATGAGGCAGCGGCCAAAGTTCGAGATTCAATTGACGCGATAAAACAAATCCTTGAACGTCAGGCTGTAGTCAACGATACGAGTGAGCTCGATCAGGATGTTGTGGGTTACCACGGCGACGAGCGCGGAACGCTGGTAGAAATGATTCACATTCGCAGTGGTCGAGTCATCGGCAACAAGGGACATTTTCTTCCTCTGCTCGATTCAAATTCTCAAGATGAAGATGTGCGAGAATGGCTAACGAGCTATCTCAATCAGTATTATGATGAAGCGCTGATCCCAGATGAGCTTTTGCTGCCGATCGATCTGGGGCGTGATCTTACGGAACTTATGACGGCAGTGTTTGTTGAACGAAGTGGACGAAAAGTAAAAATCCGCTTTCCGACGGACGCCGCTGGAAATAGTTTACTCGAACTAGCCGCCACGAACGCCAAAGAACACTTCGGCGGCCATGTTGATAAATCAGAAATGAAGAAGAAAGCACTTGAAGAAATTCAGGAGCGGTTGAAGCTTCCGACAATGCCCGTCCGAATTGAGTGTTTTGATATTTCTACCTTTCAAGGTGCAGAAACCGTCGCAAGCCAAGTGGTATTTGAAGACGGAGTCCCCAACAAAGATCAATATCGCCGTTACAAAATTAAAACGGTGAAAGGCACAAACGATTTCGAATCGATGCGCGAAGTACTGACTCGACGGTTCAAACACGCTGAGCTTGATCTACCTGATTTAATTGTGATCGATGGTGGTAAGGGTCAATTGGGAATTGCGACCGAAGTGTTTAAAGAAATCGGGCAGCCTGGAATTCCGGTTGTTGGTTTAGCGAAAGCTAGGACCGATAGCGACTTTTCTTCAAGTGAAGTTCGCGGTTCAGAGGAAAGATTTTTTCTTCCGGGTCGACAAAACCCAGTCATTTTTAAAACTAGTTCTGAAGCCTTTAGGATCTTAGTCAGCATTCGAGATGAAGCTCATCGATTTGCGATCACGTATCATCGGAAGCTTCGCGAATCTACTTCTCTAGAAAGTGAACTTGATCAAATCAGCGGTCTTGGTCCGGTAAGAAAAAAGACATTGCTAACGGCCTTCAATTCGATCGATGAAATTAGGTCGGCCGACGTAGAAAAAATCGCGAGCCTGAAGGGTTTTAATCTGGCCTCGGCCGAAGTTTTACTTGAAGAACTTGCGAGAGCCGATTTGGGGTCGGATTCAGGACAAGAAGAGCCAGGCCCCGAAATCGTCTAAACTGGTTTCGATATCGGTGTCTACAGATGAGACAGTTGGTAGGCGCAATTCAGCTTCGGGATGTTTAAGTTCGTCTTTTGCTGTCCCACCGGGAATTCGCCATCTTATTGATATTACTAAATAAATTAGCACTCTCGGGACCGTTTTCGGCGTTCCTCTGCCCGTGCATACCTGTTGCTCAGTATTCAGAAGGTAGTTCCTGTTGGATCGCCAAGGGGCGAAAGGGGTTTTCTGATGTCGCACTCACAATCGAATTTTCCTTTGATGCTTTCTGCTGTTGTTCTAGCGCTGAGTTCATTTTTGCCAGCCGCACTTTTCGCAAACACTGGAAATGAGTCTGGGCCTCTTGACCAATTAGACATCTACAATGGAATCACTGTAACAGTCGCTGCTGGAGCGGCCGTCGCAGCAAATGAGTATAGTTTTCGTCGCAAGCTTGAAGCATCCGGGGCGGTTCATAGACATTCTACGATTGTTCACAAAGGATCAGGCGCGACGCTCATGAATTCACCCTCCAGTAATTTGGTAGATATGGTATTAAGCGGCACTCGCCATGGTGATGTCGTGTCCATCGAGTACACGCCAGGAACTTTAAATGAGTTGAATCAGGCCGTGTCCGATATGAAGGAATCTGAATTGGCATGGGAGCGCCGAGTGGGTGTTTTAACTAAAGAGCTTCAGGCCATTGATCGTCGTCGCAGAGTTGCCCGCGGTCAATTGGCTGAATTACCCCTTAAAGAAGAATCGAGAGATGCGCGTGAGCGAGCACAGACTCGACTCGAAGTAGCCGAAAAGGAATATGCGCACGTCAAGGCAGCGGAGCTGGATGCACAAAAAAGAATGCATCACGCACGTGGGCTTTATGCCGCAGAAAAATTAAATTTTGAAAGTTCTCTCCGAGCGTCCGAATCTGCGCGGTACGGTGGAAAAAATATCCCACCCAGGTTGGTTACGACGGCAGTACGCCGCGATTTCCCGGTCGACGATTCGACTCGCAATCAACTAATGGTATTGGTTGATCGCGTAACGGCCTCCAAAACGCTTCGTCAAGCGAAGGCGCAAGTTCCTCACGTTAAAATCACGCGGGTGAACATGCCTAATTACGACGGCGCAGTGAAACTTCTAAAAGCTTCTCGGCGCGGGCTTTGGGGTGTTGGTCTCGGCGCGATGGTTGCTCTCGAAGAAGTCACCACTGGCTACTTAGCCGATGGACTTCGCGAGTCGGTCGAACCTTCGGCAGTCATACCGGCGCGAAACTCAACGACTGCCCGCTAATTGACTCGTTAAATTAGTTGAGAGTGAATAGACGTTTGCGAAGTTTAATTTTGCAAGCGCCGCACTCGGCACTCTCTATGACAGTCAGTTGCAGGAAATCGATCTGGTGATCAAATTTCAACTGATCGCCGCAAAGACAGCAGCAGTTATGGTCTTGAAGAAAAATTTCGCGCGTACTCATGGCGTCCTCTGGATGCCCTGAGCCTCGCGCAAGATCGTCGATTTCTAAGACCGGAAACTCATTATCGTAATCGGATTGGTGTCGGGACATGGTGATTCTCCTGACAAACCTATCGGCTTCCGGTTTAATTCCTCGAGAGGTAAAATTTGCCGCTATGACAGGGCGCGCCGCTTAGTTACACAGCCCTGCTCGAGCAGCTAGGGTCAGCCGGAATGGCAACTTCAAACGCTCTGCAAATTGCTCGCTATTTTGAAAAGGTCTTAGGGCTCTCGAAAGTCGGGTCGGGATTTTTTATTCAAGAACATCCTCCTTTGAGTCAGGCGGCTGTGATCTTGCCGGTTAAATGCTGGTTGGTCGATTTTCATCAAAGTGATTTGCCGTCGGTGCAGCCGACGATTCTGGAGATGGCTTTAAAGCTAAAAGCTGCGATCGAGGCAGAATGGGTGAAGCATGGACTGTCGGGTCAGGTTCGCGTCGAATGGCTGACAAGCGACCAGTATCAGCGGGCAGGCAACGTCGGCCATGAAATGGGGCTTGTTATCTTTTTCGGTGAACTGCGTGAAAGTCGACGATTTCATTCTGCATCGAGCGTCGAAGTTCTGGTGCCGCGGTTAGATGAAATGAATATGAATCCGTCCTTGAAGCGCGATGCTTGGCGCAAAATTCAATATGAGATTGCTCAGTTCAGTGCTGGGCTTGGTGCGAGCTAGACCTTAGTCCAAAGTTCCTAGGCGCAATCTTCTCTGCTTAACGGGCTGGGCGAAAGTCGCAAGACTTATCCGCAGTGAGCCTCCGATCAAAGATTCGCACAATTTTTTTTACAATACCTCTGGTGGCAGCTGTTTCGCCGCTCGGGGTTTTTCTGCCGTTGGACGCGCGAGCCTGGGATCTTCTTTTGCCGCCCCAGGTCTCTGTTCGCCTTCGACCATTGAAGG
Source organism: Deltaproteobacteria bacterium (assembly GCA_017302795.1). GTDB lineage: Bacteria > Bdellovibrionota > Bdellovibrionia > Bdellovibrionales > JAMPXM01. Next base: position 66,255 of record JAFLCB010000013.1, read on the forward strand.
GAAGGATTTCAATTTCCGGAATGGAGCTTCGGGTTTCCGATCAAAACTCGGCCCAAGTTTTAAAGGTGCGTGGCTATGATCGCCTTCACGTGGCTTATCAGAATTCCGCTTGGCAGTTTTCTGATGCGGCAACAAGCGAAGTGCTTTTGAAGATTCCGGGTAAGCAAATTGAGGTGTCTGGCGAAAACCTGCGTGTCGATTTACGACCCGCGCCCGATCGAATTCGGCTGGTTGCTGGCGAACGAGAAAATTTGCCCGCAAATCTCGTTGGTCTTCTAACGTTGGAAGACTATGTGGAGGGCGTGGTCAGCGCTGAAGTTCCGCGCGATTGGCCGCTTGAGGCATTGAAAGCCCAGGCCGTTGCGGCTCGTTCATTTACATTGGCAAAAATTCGTGAACGCGGAGTGCGCGCGGATCGGTGGCAGCTAGAAGCGTCAGTTATGGATCAAGTGTTTGATCACTCTCGTCGGCACGAAATGGCGGCTCGTGCTGTGCGAGAGACTCGAGGTCAGTACCTAGCGGCCATAGAAAACCGAGTTGTGACAACACACTACCATTCTGATTGTGGCGGCCAAACCGACGAACCGCGCGATGTGTGGGGTGGTGGCGACGCCTTGGGAACTGCAAAGGACATGTGTCCGAACCGACCGGGCACGAATTGGCGATTGGTGACATCCTTGGGTGAAATTACTGCGATATTAAAAAAAGAGGCGCTGATACAAAACTCTTTTCGCGTATCTGCGCTGAATATTGAGAAGCGTTCACCAGCTGGTCGTGCCCAGGTGGTTCGATTGGCTGGCGAAAAAGGCCAGTCTCTTCGGTTGAGCGGCGAAAAAATGCGCTCGTTACTTGGGTACATGAATCTTCGCAGCACACTTTTCGAGATAAAGGCCGCCTCTGCAACGCGTATAGAATTTCAAGGTCGAGGCTTTGGCCATGGTACGGGGCTTTGCCAGTGGGGCGCGCGTGCTATGGCCCAGAATGCAAAAAGCTATCAAGAAATTCTTGCGCATTATTACCCGAAGCTCACGCTCTCAAAAGGGGCAAGGTGATCGATGAAAACGTTTGGCATAGAAAAAGGGCGGCTTGCTAGAGCGGTAGAAGACAGCGAAGTAAAAAACTTTTTACTTTCTTGTCATAGTGAATTTCAGGCTTTGTACGAAGAGGGTCTAGAAAAAGAGTTTTTTAAAACCTTTCGAAATTGGATCCAGGCCAGCCGATTGAATCAGTTTTCAGGACTAAGTGAAAAGAATTATCCCTATGCGACATATGTTCATGGCACCTCTCAAGCGTTTGATCATTTTTTCCGTCAGTACGGAAGAAAACGAATTCGTTTTTTTAAAGGGGAGTTTGCATATCATAAGATCTACTGCGGCGACGTAATCGATTGGATGTTCGTTGAAGATGCGCCACTGGAGAGTGGTGATGCCGTGATTGTCAGTGTTCCATTCAGTGACACAGGCGGACTTCACGCCCAGCTACAAGACGTTCTGGCTCAGTGTCAGAAGCTTAGCATTCCAGTCATGATTGATGCTGCTTATGTTGGTATCTCACAAGATATCACATTTGATTTTTCTCATCCGGCCATCGAGACCGTGACTTCCAGTTTGTCGAAAACGTTTTTCGGCGCTGCGCATTTGCGAGCAGGAATTCGGCTTGAACGCACATTTCGCAATGACCCAATCGATTTTTTTAATAGTGTTGGGATGTTTTCTCGCCTAGGGGCGAAGCTGGGAACTCGACTTATGCAGAAGTTCTCGTGTGATTTCATCCCCGAAAAGTACCGACAGTTGCAGCTGGCGGTTTGCCAGGATCTGTCACTGACCCCTTCGCAATCTGTCCTATTTGGCCTCGGCGATGCTCGCTACGCTGCGCTCAATCGTGGTGGGGTTCCCAATAGGGTATGCATTTCTTCGCTTCTTACTGGGATCAATCGCGAATGACGATTTAGGCGCATCGGTAGGTTCGACACGCCCGAAAGTGTCACCTTGAAACGCTTTCCCGACTGTTTAACTTTGATACGATTTTAATAAAAGTCAATAAATTCAAATACTTATGTCTTGGCTGGAAATTCTTTCAAGGTCGGCATCCGCCTCGCATTGATATGTCGGTAGGTGGAAGTTTTAGAAAGGTAACAGGGGAACGAGTATGAAACCGCTAATAATGATTCTGACTCTAGCTATGCTGATGAATGTCGGCTGCGCACAAGAGAAAAAGACAGAAGCTGAAGCGCTAGCACCCGTTGTGGATGTTGATTGCACACGTGGTTGTGATCCGGGCGGAGAAATTCCGGGAGCTCCTGGCGGATCGGGCGGCGGAAGCGACGGCCAAGGTGGTTATTACTCTGGCGCGACTGCATCACTCACGAAAGTCACAAACTTGGGTCAGATGTTTTTCAACTCTTACCCAAACAGTCCGCAGCAGATTCAGGTCAACGTCGACATGAATCGCACGAAAGACAGTGTGATCATTAGCTACGTCGACGGCGGAAAAGTTGTTGAAGCGGCGATGGGTGTACAAAGTCCTTACTCGGGCAAAGTGAACACACGTTACAACGGCTGGATTACCGAAGGATCGTCACGAGTTTACAAAGGTTTCTTTCAGGACGAGTATGGCGCGATCGTTGTGATCATAGATAAAGTTTTGAACGTCGGTGACGGGACAGCTTCTCCGTTTGTTGGGGGATCAATTTGGTTCCAAAACTTCGGCGATAACCCGACTTATGACAATCCGTACTACCGGTACTGGGCACAAGTCGGAATCACTTGCTGGGAAATTACTTACGGACCCTACGACTGCCGATCGTTCCTTGTTTCAGGCGGTACTGGTGGAACAGTTAGCATGACTTCAAGTGCCGAACCGACAACACGCGGCGAAACACGAACGAAGTCGTACCAGAAGCTTGGTGAGTTCAATGGTCTCTCTCGAGCCCTTGCGAACCTCCCTGCTCAGTAATTGGAAGTTAAAGTTAACATTTAAGAATTTTTTTGAAATGGAGAATTAAAATGAAACACTCGAGCTATTATCGAAAGATGCGGCTGCTCACGTATGCGGTCGGCACCCTTGTGGTAGCACTGATGGCAACCGCGTGTGGAAATAAAAATGAGGGCGGAGGCCAAGTGGCTGTGACTCCAGGCGGGGTCAGCGGATCCTGCGTGGGCTGCCCAACGGCAACAACTCTCTTAGCTTCAGGAACCGGTCGATCGTATTCGATGGGATACGGACCTGTCTCGGGAGAATTGTCGCTGCAGTTTTACGGCGACACCGCGATCCTGGCAACTTACGGTGGTGCTCAATACGCCGGAAGCTATCGTGGCTCAGTTGTGGCGGGCGGAGTTTTCCGAAACCGTGAAGCGCGAGTTTCTGCGGGAGCATGGTCAGGTTGTAATTTACCAGTCGGAGACTACGCGATCTCGACGACTCAACCCGGTCAGTGGAGCGGACAAAGTTTCTCGACAATTGGGATGAGTTCAACAAGTGGTCCGGTCGCGCTTACTATTCGCTTGAATAGAAACTCGGTTTGGTCAGCAGTTCCTGCGCTAGTTGATTACGCAGGAGCACAGTTTCCTTTCCATGTTGTCACCGAGATGGAGATCACATCTTCGGCCGGTGGAACATGTGTTTACCTGATCGATGGACGCTTCTAGATTTTTGAAAGAGTTTAAAGTTTTAGTTTAAGTTCTCGTTTAAAAACCCCAACCACCCCCTAGCGAAGCTAAAGTCCCCCTTTAGCTTCGCTTTTTTATTCGTCGTCTCAAATTTATTTAGTTCTTGTCGAACACCATTACAGTTTGATTTCATGTGGGGCATGAATGAAGCATCGCCGACCGCACCAGCGCTTCGAATGTGGATCGAGTTTTTTGATGACCTTCAAAACATTCGCGGACGTTCTTTGAACACCGTAATGGCCTACCGCCGAGATCTTGAGATCTGGGAAGATTACCGACGCACTCACAAAGACGTTCTTGGATTCTTTGAATTTATGAAGGGGCGGGGACTTTCAACTCGGTCCCAGGCACGCGTGATTTCCAGTCTTCGAACTTATTTTCGTTTTCTGGAAGCACAGGGTTTAGCTGCCCCAGAGCTTCGTGAACTTAGGCCGCCAAAAGTTAAAGCGGGGCTTCCGAAAAGCCTTTCAGCTGAAGAGTTCCAAAGACTCTATGATGCGGCTGAAAGCGAAAGTTTGGCAAAAACAGCGCGCAATCGCATCACGCTTTTGCTTTTGTATGGCCTTGGCTGCCGAGTGAGCGAATTGATTTCGCTAAATCTTTCGGACTTTAACGAAACTGACCAATGGCTTTCGATTTTCGGAAAAGGCGGCAAAGAGCGCGCGGTGCCGCTGACAAAGAATTTAGCGGGTGAGCTTCGCGCGTATTTGGTCGCGGCGCGTCCGCAGCTTTTAAAGGACGCGACAGAGGCCGTTCTGATCAATGATCGCGGACGCAGACCATCGCGAGTTGATGTGTGGCGCTGGCTTGCGACCTGGTCGACGAAAGCAGGTTTTGCTGAGCCCGTTAATCCGCATCGCTTCCGTCATGGATGCGCAACTGCTCTTCTAGAGTCTGGGGCTGATCTCCGGTCGATTCAGGTTCTACTGGGACACGCTTCAATTCAGACCACCCAAATCTACACGGCTGTAGCCGGTAGAACTTTGGTCGAAACGATCGCGGAACATCACCCGATGTCAGGCCTAGAATCGCGACTTGATCCGGATCTCGGAAAAATCTGAGGCTTTTTCGGACGGGTTTTGGCTAGAACTTAGCTCTAACGGGTCTGGGGATTGCTGCCCCGGCCACGCATGATTCAAAAATCCATCGTGCTTCGCTCGCTGATGCTGAAGTCCGAAATCGCCTCTGATATTCGAGTCGAACTTCGTTTAGTGCCTGGGCTTCCTGGAATTCGATTTTTGGGCCTTCCGGATCAAAGTCTTAGGGAGTCAGAAACTCGAATTCGAAGTGCCCTGCGCGCCTCAGGCTATCAGTTTCCTAAAGGGCGAATGCTTCTCGTCGACGTTCTTCCGCGAGATGGTAAAAAACATGGGCGCGGCCTTGATCTTCCCGTCGCCGTTGGATTTCTTTTACTCACCGGCCAATTGGAACTGCGTGATTGGGAAAAAAAGATTTTTTATGGCGATGTCAGTCTCGCAGGACAAATCTCTGCACCATTCGACTGGCTGAGGGCATGTCTTTTTTCCGATCGGTCGATGATCACCGGGCAAATGGCAAGTCTAGGAGGTCCGGGCGAATCGGCCTTAAATCGCCTTCAGGAGATCGCGGAAGGACGTGTGGAAACAGTCCGCACTCTTCACGACTTCCGCCTCGAAGAAATAGCACTAAAGCGACCTGCCTCAGGTCAGGCGGAAAGTGTCGATGTACCTAGTGAACAGCGGCACTTTTTAGCGTTGAATTCTCATCTCAAATTCACACCCTTCAGCGCTAAGATTGCAGCGATTGCCGCTGCCGGGGGCCATCCTGTTTTACTTGCAGGTCCGCAGGGTTCTGGGAAGTCGACGCTTGCGCGAGTTATTCATTACTTAAGACCGAGGGTATTGGAAACGGAACTGCGAGAACTAGAACTCTGGTCAGGAAAGGGAGAGCGGCCACTTTTAGAGCCGCATCATTCGGCCAGTCTCATTGCGATGGTGGGCGGAGGAAATCCCGTGCGTCCGGGGATCGTGACGAAGGCTCACCTGGGCTCGCTTCTCATGGATGAGGTTTTACTTTTTAAGCCCGAAGTGCAGGAATCTCTTCGTGAACCGCTTGAAACTGGAAAGGTGTGCCTTGCTCGCGGAACAGAAAACAGAACTTTGCCGGCCGAATTTTTATTATTGGGTACAACCAATCTCTGCCAATGTGGCCGATGGACTCCCGATCAACCGGATTCGTGTTCTTGTTCAAGCCGTGTCCGAAGCCTCTACGAAGGTAAACTGCGCGGTCCGTTTGTTGACCGATTTCAAATGTTGGTTTTCACGTCATCTTGGAATCCTTCATTAGGCGATATTCAACTTGAGGAGGTTCTCAGTCAGGTTGAACGTGCGGACGGATTTCAGAGGAAGTACGGGCGAAGCGGTAATCGAAGATGGCAGCCTTCGAACGCCGAGCTCAGAAACTTAAAGTGGGTTCCGAAGACAGGGTCCGAACGGCGTCGACTTTCAGTATTGAGAGTCGCGAGGACAATTGCCGATCTTGATCTCCGCGAAGAGCTTAACCAGGAGGATCTACGTTTTGCCGTCGCAATTGCGCTTGATTCTTTTCAAGCGCTACAAAACGAAGGCCGTTAACCTCAATTAAGGCGATCGCTAAGGCACAGTCAATTTTCGACGGGGGAATCAATAAGCGGCGCGCCATTGTGGACGTGAGCCGAAAGTTCATTATGCGACATTTTTGTAAGACGGCCGGCGATTTCCTTGTACTCAGGCGAAGAGGGAAGTGGTCGAACTCCGCTGAGGAGTTCTGCAATATCAAGCCAGTTCGTCATTGCGATTTTTTCGAGCTCTGCTTTTGATTCAACGCTTGACTCGGACCAAACCGAGTTCCAAGTGTTTTGCTTGAAGGGCGTCCATTCTGGGTAAACGAATTCAAGAAATTCATCTGTGAGGATTGCCAGAACTCCAAGGGCAACAATTCTGCGGACGACTTCAATTGCGACTTCGGTTTTCATTTCACGCATCAGATCGGGGTCACGGGACTCAATTCGCTGGCGGATAACCATTTCAACCTGGGCCCAATCAGTCGAAAACATTTGCCCCCGATTTTGCGTCAATTGGAACCGCTGATATTGGAAGGGCCGCAAAAATAGTGGGAGGCCAAAGACCATAGTTGAGGTAGAGTTGATTGCGAATCGTTTAATAGATTCGAGGCTGCGAAAATGGCGAGCGCGAAATGAGGACCACTCTTGCGCATAACTGGAGTCTTGTTTGTAGCCAATCTCAATGAGTCGCTTTTCAAGTTGTTCGCGGAGAAGCGAATGTTCAAGTCTGTTGGTTAAAAGCTCGGAAACTGATCTTACGCGAGACTCCCGGCCGAGCAGCATCGGTGTAATTTTAAGGTCAGTATCTTTTCCAAGGAGTGTTTTTGCAATGAGGCGCTCGGCTTCCGCAGCGGCGCGGACGCGATCACGTTTAAAGTACCGCGCTTCGAAACGAGATTTAATTTTCGGCCTAAGAAACGAAAACTCGTTTCGCATTTGCTCGGGAAGGTGAGCCAGCACTGAGGAATCGAAAGACCGGAACTGTGCTTCACAGTCGAAGCTCGCGCGCGATTCACTAGTTCCGCAAAGAAGAGCGAACAGACTTGCTAGTAAAATTATTGCGCGCGATGGAGCTCCGAAGTGCATTTCCTTTTGCCTATCTTGGGCTTGTGCCCGTCTCAGACGACGTTTTTTCGCCTTGGTACTGCGAAGGGTGCTGTGGCGAGTCTGGCGGTGTGTAGCCCTGACCCATATCATAGGGAGCGGGATCGGCAGTTCCGCGTATTTTGAAGCCTGCTGGATGCTTCGACGAGATTTCCAGTCCGCCGCGGTCGACGACGAAGGCGTGAATCCGGTCAAAGTATTCGAGATCTTGAACTTCGGTTACGCCGAGTGCTTTAGCCACAGTTGTTCGGAAAAACTGAACTTCCGCTGGACTTCGATCACCATCAAGAAACTGCATTTGTATGATGAGCTCTGCCATCCGAAACCGATGTTCCCGCGAGACAATGCGGAGATCAGAAATGTACTCGTTTGGAATTTCATCAAAGGTCAGCATTTCCTTATTGAGCCGATCAAATCGAGAGGTGTTCGGATTGGCCTTACACGTGTAGCTTGAGATCGCTAGACTCGAGCCAGAAGCTTTAGCGGAAGCAGCGAGAGCCGAGTTGTCCTCGGCACTGCATGACTTTCCTGAGCGAGCGATATTGGCAACGAAGACTGCTTTTCGTTTTTGATCGGCAGCTTGAGTGGCGTTACCTCCGACCAAGTCGAGGCGGCCATCATTCATACTTAGAACCATTAACTTCAAAAATCCTTCGCCAGCAGGTGTCATTAAAAATCGACGAAAGTTGTCGTTGTGAATGGCGCGCTTAGACTCGTGGGCAGCTTTGAAAATGTACTTTGCAGCTTGGCCAAGCCCATAGGTTTCGGCGGCGGACCGCGTACCATGGAGCCCCGCCTTCAAGAGGCTCATCAAATTCACTTTCGCTGCTACGTTTCGAATCAGCGACTCTGACTTTAATTTTGCGATTTTTTTCGGATCAGTTTCTGCGGGAGTTTCTTTCGCAGCGTCAGAAGTGACGGAAGGTTGAAGTGCCATAATTTCGGTCGCTGCATTCCCTGCGACCTTCGCCATTGCCGGGGCTTGAAGGATCCGTTGCAGGTAAGAAATAAATTCTCCTGGTTTTCCGCCTGCCTTCAAGTGACCAAGTTTTTCTCCGAATTTAGCAAGAATCCCGGGCATGCCGCCGCCTGCCGCCGCCGCCTTGGTTCCGTATTGACCGGCGACTTTTGCAATCGAGAAAACAACGAGAAGAATGATTTCTTTTTCGGAATTATTCATCTCGATCCCATAAAGATCTGACAGGCGCAAGGCGAGGTTTGCGTTGATAACAAAGGTCATCAAGACTTCGCTAGAGATTCCAAGAAATCGTCCGCTCATTCCAGAGTCAGCTAGGACGCCTTGCAGGACTCCAGCGGGAATTGAGTACTTCGTCGCGTCCATGATGATTTTGTCAGCCAACACGTCAATCGAAACGCCATCAAACTCTTGCTTCAGTTTCAGATTGGACTTCGCGACGTCGAGATTCATGAGGTTCAAGCGTTCGAGCAACTGGTAAAATGGTCCGGGCTGATTGCCAAACGCGATTGCAAGCGCTTCCTCGGCGTCGATTTCCTCAAGACTCTTTCCGGTTTTTTCTTTGATGATTCCGTCGAGATTTGCAGCGTCTCGCGATAAACGACCTTGTCCGATTTCCCACAGGGCTTCGCGAACTTCCGGATTCTGCGCGATTAGTGCTTGAATTTCTTTTTCTTCAAGAGGAAGCGTCGAAATGTTGGAAGCGCTAGAGCCAGCGTTATTAAGACTTGCGATTGTTGGGAGTTCGCCGGCAAGTTGGGAAGGAGTCGTCGGTACAGCGACCGGTGCCGGCAGCCGGCGCCGAATTTTCGCTTCGATCGCATCGATGGCTGCCATTGCTCTGCCTGCGTTTTCGCTTTTTAGATTTTCTCTTTTGAGCTCCTCGCGCGCTGCCTTCAAGAGCTCAAGTGCCTTTACCGGGTTTTCTTCACGCACCGCTAGAACTAATAGCAGCGCGACCTTTGAGGCTTGATTGGTCGATTCCGCCGCATTCGCGACGTTAAAGAACGAGGCAGGTGTAAATCCCAGGATTGGCTGCGCCATAATTCCCATGACGATGAGTCCGCTGATGATCGACTTGGGTGCGCGTTTTTGGGGCATGTTTTGAACCTCGCGTTTGGGGCGGATCTATTTGAAATTATTGATTACGTGATCGAATACTTGATTATGCGAGGGTCGCGCCATTCCCGTTTGACCCTGAGCAATGTCTTCACTATGAATGAAGGCTAAGCCTTTCAAATCCATGCCATTTTGTGGCACTTTGAGGGGTTGAGACACGGATTAACGTGCCGTGGATCAATGGTGGTATGGCCGAGGAGTTAGGCAGCGGACTGCAAATCCGTGTACGGGGGTGCGAATCCCTCTACCACCTCCATTTTCCCCAGGGGAATAGTCTCAAAAAGTTCGTAAGTAGCGAAAATCAAAAACACAATGGATTCGACAGGTTAGTAGCCTCGGATCGTTTGAAACATCACTCTAAATAACCACCTTTGGTGGCAATCTGGTGGAAACTTGGTGGCAAGTTCTGAAGCCACCTTTTGCACACATTTTTCTCGTGCGCCAACCGCCATACAGGCCGTTGGTTTCTCAACTTCCAAACATAAATTTAAAACAAGGAGTCGTTATGCTTTCAGCAATTAGAGACCTCGTGAGTGCCGTCGCCATTGCGATGGTGTTCGCTTTTTCGAACGGCCAGCAAAAATGGATATGGAGTCAGCTCGCGCAATTGCGCCAACAGATCCTCAAGGAGTCGCGGCAAGATTGGGGCTGCCCGAGCATCTTCGACAAATCGGCTTGCTCGCGCCCTAGGTAGAAAGGGAGCACGGACCGCATTGTTTGGGTACCGACTCACGACGTTCTTGCGAGGCTGCTGAAAGCTCGCGATTTACGAACGTTTGGATACATCTCGCTTTGGTCGTCGGAAGATTGACCCGATGAGCGGGCGAACAATTCCTGTGTTGGACAAGCAGGCGTTGTCACTCGGTACAACAAATGCGACGAACAATTTCGCAACCGCCTTTTCGGAGCGGATGCCAAAGATTATCTTCTTTTCGATGAGCTGACGAAAGGCACGTTTGCATCCCACATGAAACGTACCTACGAATCTTTGGGCCCTGGCTACCGATCTAAGTCGGCGCATTGCTTGCGGCACACATTTGCGACAGACCTGGCGAGCCGAGCACTCGGCGATACCACGCTCTGCAAGATGGTCCTTGGTCATAAGGATGAGGAAACAACAGCGCGGTATGTTCACCTGTTCGAACAAATAAACCAGAAATCCAAAATGAAAATTCAGCGCCGAAACGGCTTGTCTCTGGTGCGGTAGAACTATGCCGCGAATCTCTCAAGCCGGGCAATCTTCGCTAACAAATCTGGGGGTGCCGACGATCCAGCGATTTTCATTTTCCGGATTTGTTCCTGGATCTTGTCAATTTCGGCCAGTATTACGTACTTTCGCTCTAGGACAATCATGTCTTCGAAAAAAGGAAATGGAACAGGAGAACCAAAACGCATGAGTGCTGACGTGCGCTTGTATTCCCTTGCGTTGTACCCAGACTTTCGCACCATCGAAGTGCCGTTGCTGAGCTTCATTGAAAATAAATCGATGAACCGTCGTGGACCTATTCCGAGAAAAGGCTTGATAGTTACTTTGTTTGACAAATTGCTTCCATCTTCGGAGAGCCAGATCGCGTCGCCGTGGAGGTGCTCCGCCTGACTTTTTGCGTATGGTTCGACATACACAACTGTTTTAATACCGGCTGAGATAATGTGTTTGGCGCAGTTGTGACAGGGAAACGTCGTGACGTAGATTGTGCTACCGCTTGTAGACGTTCCACTTCTGGTGGCGCTCAATATTGCCTGCATTTCTGCATGCACAGTTCGGTGAAACTCGGTCAAGTTTCCAATTTCTGTCTCTTTCAATATCTTTGCTGCATATACGTCTTTTTCGTTCGGCTGAATTAAATTGGAGCTGACCAAATATCTCGAAATGTTATCAGAAATTTCGGAGAGTCTTTTTGAATTTGCCTCAATCGAGTATGCCCCATCGTTGGCATGATGACGGCGATCGTAAATTCCACCACCAGCGCGTGGTACATCGTTAGAGCCAGAACTGATGAGATCGCCATTGCTGGACAAAATGACGGCTCCCACTTGGCGAGAAAGGTCCGCAGATCTCGCAGAGGAAGCAAATGCCATATACATTGCGTGTTCGGCTGAGTTTGGAAATTCGAAAGGAGAAGCGAAGATCAAATCCAGGAACCGTTGAACCGAAGTCTTGCCATCTTTAAAATCGAAAAAGACGTCTGCCTCCGAAAACACTTTGCTCAGCTGCTGGCCATAGTCTTTGTTTCCGATTAACGGTGACTCTCCGGACTTGCGCCGACAGCCCTCACACTCGTTCATTCCTTTAAAGTAGTCAGATTCACTGGTGTCGAGGTCGATAAGTTCCTGCGCATATGTGTCAGGTTTTCCGATCTGTTTCTTTAGATGTTTCAAACGATCGTCAGCAGGATTCGAAAGACCAACGAGAAAAAAAGCCTTCTGATAGATTTCGTTTAGGATTTCGATTTCTTCTTTTCGCTTTAGCTGGTCGACGATATATGCGATGCGAATTGCCGACTTTTTGTGAGCAGAGTATCCCGTCTCTGCCAGAGGGCGCACGCCGGTTCCTGCACTCAGCAACTTAGTTCTGCGACTGGAAATTTCAGCGATTGCAAGTTGTGCGAGGATTGAACAATCATCTCCAAATCCGAAAGTAGCAGTGTGATTGGTTTTCACGAGCGCCGCTTTTGCGCTGCGGTTCCGGCTATTCTTAAGAGGAATGACGCTTCACCGATGAGGTGAAGCGTCATTGTTGTTCAGAGCCCAGGCTCTCGACGATCGAAATTTTGTGGTGTACGCTTTTCCCGCAAACTCTCTCAGCGGAGATCAGCATCATGGACTACCTAAGCAAGTGGGAAAAGAATCCCTGGAAACCAAAGACGATCATCTATGAGCCGACCGACGAAAGGCTCACGGCAAGCGCAGGTCTTGGTCCGCTCATCGACGCATTTACACAGTCGCCCGAGTTTCAGGAATTCAAGCGCTGCTTGCCAGAGCGAGTCGGTAATTCAAGTTACAGTGCCGAGCATCTGGCCCTGATCGTTCTTTCTGGCTTCTGGTATGGACACGATTGTCTCGATGACTTGGAGGAATTCAAAGACGATCCGTCGGCCGAAGATAAGCTTGGGGGACTTGCGACGATTAAAACGATCGGCAATTACTTGCGCGACTTTGAAGACGAGCATGTTGAAAAGCTGCGTAAGTTTTTGACCAAGCAAGGCTTCCACTACCGTACGCGAATTGATGGGAAGAAGATTTCAATTACGTTCGACCAAGACTCAACATTCCATGAACAGCACGGCGTAAAGATGGAAGGGGTTGTAATGACTCGTTACAACGCTACGAGGTTCAGCATTTCTACCGAGGTGACTCGGCGTTTTGCAATGAAGACTGTCTTCGTGCGGCGCAATCGAAAGGATTAAAAGGTACCGTCACCGCTCACGGTAACACCGGCTGGGAATCAAAGATTTCCGACGTTACGAACTGGCAGCGATGGCGCTATACCGAAGACGAAATCAAGAAAGCCGAAAGCCAACATCGATCGCTACCATTGATCGATGTTGGCTTTATGATGTACGAGCCGGGCTGGGCACCAGCCGTTCAGTACCCGATCGTAATCAAGCGCACACCGACAGACGATGGTGGACAGACATCGCTTCTCGGAAGTGGTGGCGGCTTTAAGTACTGGGGAGTGTTGTCGTTCCGCGGACTTTATCCACAAACTCCGCAAGAGATTCTCGAGTTTCATCAAAAGCGCGGCAACATGGAAAACTTCATCCGCGAAGGTAAGATCAATTTCGATCTGAAACACTTTCCGTGTCAGAGTCTGCGAGCTAACCATGTCTATGGATTACTCGCGCTGATTGCGCACAATTTCTTAAGAGCGATGGCGATCTTGATGAAACCCGATAAGCCGCACTTTGCAAAAAAGCTTCGGCGCAAAATGATTCACGTACCAGGGCGCCTAGTAAAGGGCGCTGGGTATTTCAGAATGAAGATTCCGAAACGGTTCTACGAGGAGGTGATGAAATGTCGTGAGAGGTGGCTGGAAACCTTTAAACCAGCCCGCGTTCTATCTTCGGCGTGACGAGGATATGAATCGAGCTCTTTGACAACTTCAATCAGTAAGGATCTTTAGCGATTCGGAAATTGGAGGGGTTAGAGACTTGAACCCATGACCTTAAAATCTACTACACCACCGCATTTGGGAAAGAGTGGTTGAAGCGAAGCTTTGACCAAGGCTCAGTGATGCGCCCTTGATTTTTCAAAAAGAACATCCGTGCGGGCCTGACGGCGAGCACCCCGCCCGTAACTTCACTCGTCTTGGAGGTTTTCAGAGCACATTGAAGTGTCGAATCATCGCCTAAGATCGACCGCGAACAAAATCAACGATCGGAAATCCAAGTTCACAAACTCAACCCAAATGACGCGCATCTATTTTCGGATTTGGGATTACTGTTTGCTTTGCAATTGTGAAGGTCAATTCTTTGTCCTCGTCGATCTGGACTCATTGTCGTCGACTGGACAAAAGTAGATACAAGCGCCGGATGAAGGAAGACATGGATATTCGACCAGTAAAATCCAGCCGCCACTGTGCCGATAAGAGACAGATGTTTGGAAGGTTTTTAACGGCCACTCTAGCAGTTGTTTTGGTTGTGTTTGCGGCGTTGGTACCTGCGACTGCCCATGCTGTTAATTTCAATTGTGCGAATGCTTACGCCAAACTCAAAGAGCGCATCAGCTTAGCTTTATTTGGAGAGCCTACTGAGGGTTCCGAGTACGAAATCGCAATGGCCAACTATCTCGCCAAAAATGCCCCGATGCTACGAGATTCAATACAAAGGGAATTCCTTCCACCTCAGCGAGTTGAAATTTTAGAAAGTCTTGGCTGGAAGTTTCAGACGGCTGATGGGAATCCAATCTCATCACCATCACTAACAGAGCTAGACGACGGCTACAAGAGCACCGTCGCTCGTCTTGGGATTCCGGTACATAGACAGCTTCGCCCCGTGCGTGTAGCAAAGACAAAAGATGGGAATTACATCGACGTGGAGTTGAAAGATGAACTTCCAGAAGGAGCAAGGACCGTCGTTGCAGAGCTTCCTACAGAAGAAGTCGTAAAGCTTTTGGCGGCGGGAAAGTTTCCGATGGGAGAATTTACTGAGGTGACACTAGGAAATACTTTTCTGGGGGCACATGATCAGATCGGGCACATTTCTACCTATATTGCACACCCTGATCTAGCGGAAGCTTTGATTGATTCTGCCAAGGTTATACTTCGCGATACGAAGGGTTGGCCAAAAGAGTATGGGTCGACAAACGCCTATAATAATAAGGTTCGACTGGCGCTGGAGTATTTGACGAGGTCACGGGTATCGGCAGAGGAGATGGCAAAAGAGTTACAAATACCAAAATCGTTGCAGACAGAACGTACTTTGACGGTATCAAAAATTATCCAAGAGGATCTCTCGAAAAAGTCCCTGGCCGAGCTAAAGTCGGAAGCGGAGCGGATCTTCAATAAATTTCCTAAGCTAGTTGAAACTCTTGGCGGTGCAAATACCGATGCTTCGGTTTTTAACCGAACGCCTTTTGCTCGAGATGTCGCTCAAATCAGTCGATCGGGGATTGAAGATTACGGCTACTCTTACGATGACGTATCGGATTTATTAGTTTCGGCCAGAAGTCGCGCGGAACTAGAAAGCTCGATTGCCAAGGCAAAAGCCTACCTTTATGGACTCAGTCGTACCACTCCGGCGCAACTTGTTAGGGACATTCTGCGCCCGGAGCTGAAACGCGACTCGGACCTTTTTCGTTTGAATTGCCTGTCGCAGGTGTTTACTCGCGTCGTGCCATGGTTCAATTGTTCTGCCGTAACCCAATAGTTGCAAAAGTGAAGCGGGTTCGAGGCCTTAATGGGACATATCGAGGCGAAAATTTTTCGGAAGCCAAGGTAGTGATCGGTTTCATTTCTGTTGATTTGCATACGCGCAATTGATCGCGCAATCCGTGATTTGGAAACTCAACCATCAATTCAGCTCCCCAAGGAGACTTATGAAAACTTTAATGATGATAGCTATGACATTGATAGCTTCAAATGCGTCCGCAATTTCGTTCATTACCGAAGAAGATGTGCAAAAGACCTTAGGAGCTGAAAAAGTGATCGAAATCAGCAAATACACGGTGCTGGAAAAGCTGGTTGAGAAGAGCTCGGACTGTGAGGCAACATTGTTTAGTCGATCTGCGAGGGCCTATGTCGTAAAGATGAACGGCAAATCGCTTCTTGTTGTTACGCGAATGCAATACACTAAGAACCGCGAGTCACTTAGTTCCAATAGCCCGCGATCAACCGGTATTCGAAGTAAGCGACCAAGGCCAACGCTGCTTCTGCGACTGCGGCCACTCCCGAGATTGGTTGTTCGAGTAGCGCGGATGCGCTACGTAACAACGGAAGGCCAGAGGCCTGTAGCGATTAATGTCGCGCGGATGCGCGACATCGGTGCGAAGGCGCGAAGCGCCGTAGCCTAGAAGCATCGAAGCGCGTGTTCCCCGTCGCGCACGCGCGACAATTGGGACACGCGCTTCGCCCCGGTATTGCCGTTTCCTTAAATTTTAGAAGCGTGATCCTCCAACTTACCACAATGCCTAGGTGATGTGGAGTGGCTGTCGGGATGGCATTTGGTTTTCTTGCCAGACTCAATCCTTTCAAGCTATCCTTCCTGCGTGGCCTATCAAGATCTCTATAGACTGAGTGTTCACGCTGTTTTTACTGACAAAGAAGATCGCACCTTGTTTGTTCGTACTACATATGGTGCAAAAGCATGGACGCTTCCCGGAGGTGCCGTCGATCCCGGCGAAACAATTCACGAAACACTAGTTCGTGAATGCAGGGAGGAGTTAGGAAGAGATATTAGGGTGTTATATCTTTCTGGCGTGTATTTTCATGCTTCTCACAACTCCCACGCTTTTGTATTTCGATGCGAATTCCAAGATGGTTTTGAAATTCAGTTGTCGGAAGAACACTCCGAATTTACCTACCGAAACACCACCGAACTTAAGGACTCTCATCGAGTCAAAGTGGAAGACTGCTTGAATTATTCTGGAAGCACAAAGAGTGCAAAATTTTAGCGATCAACATTTGCTCCATATTTCAGAAACATAATCCCTTTTCCATTTCTCCGATTGAAACGAAACTCTCTAAATCATTCTTAATTGAATGACGAAATGTTGCCGATAAAGGGACTCGACAAAAATCGGGGGAACTATGGCGAAAGAAACAAAACAAGATCGTATCGTACGAGGAATTTTCGACCAAGTAACCGAACACCTACATGAGATAAAAGGTCTCGAAGCCAGCGGCACAGCTAAAGAGTTAGACGTTGAACGATGGGCTCAGAGCTTTCTAAAGAACTGCCTGGGTTATACTGCGAGTAGTGGGTATGTGATTAAAGCGCAGGAAGCTAAGGGCAAGATGCGTCCTGATTTAATCGTCCTTCACGGAGATAAGCCAAAATTTGTGGTTGAAATTAAAAAGCTTGGGTTTGATTTATCAAAGTCAGATTTCAGATCTGGGAAGGTTCAATTAAAAGAGTACCTAAATCAAATTGGCGATGTCCGCTGGGGCATTCTCACCAACGGAATAGAGTGGCGACTTTATGATTTTTCTCAAGTTCAGTATGGCGGGATCGAAATCAGTTCGTGTGATCTAAGAAGTGACGGGGACGTAATCGATACGTCTAAACGCGCTGTCGATGAGCAGTGCTACGAGCTCTTAGATTTCCATGAGTCTTCGCTTGTCAGTTCAGCATGGGACGGTCTTGCAAAAGAAGCTTTGGCGTTTTCGCCTGAAAGCTTAGCAAAAGCGATTTTGTCGGCAGACGTTGTGCGAATCATCGCGAAGCAAGTACGTGGTGAGCACGAATACAAAGCTGATCGAGAGATTTTGTCAGATAAGATTTATGATCTTCTCTCTCAAGGCCTAGACGATTCAATTCAAGGGTGGAACGAAACGAAAGCGCTCGAGCTTCAGAAATATATAAAGTCCCAAAAACGCGCTGCGAGAAAAGTTAGAAGAATCAAGACTTCAAAACAGACAGATTCGGCGGTGCCAGTTACTGCGGGAGTTGAAGCCGCTGCTTCAGAAGTTGCGTCTGTAACTGATGGCTCTTCAACTGGAAGCGCTGCTTAGGCTTGGGCGTATTTGAATTTTCACAACTCTAGTTTCAATTTTTGGTCTTCCAATCCGAGGAAAGTTTTTTTAATCGTTCATCCGCAGCAATTTTGAATTGAAAGTGAATACTCGATCCTCTTGGGGGATTTTACAGGATCAATTTTGATGATCGGAGGCAGAATGAGACAGAAACGGTCACCTCTTGAGCTTCGGCGTTTTCTATTTAGATCAAAAGCACCTTATCTGCGGTAGTTGAGAATTGTGTTTACAGCGCGCCCTCGTTCGGGAGTTTTACGAGTTAGATCATTTCTTGTTCAGTCGTCACCTCCGTTTTTTCAATCACGTATTTTTTGTAGAGTTCGTAACCGTCG